>JAKQFH010000008.1 GCA_029556265.1 Chloroflexota bacterium
GCGGGAGTTGGTCCAGCGCATACAAAGCGAAACCCATTATCAGGTCAGGGAACATCTTCTGCAATTTTACGGTCTCTGCCCGGAATGCCAGGGTCTCTTGAAAGAGGGTGAAAAATTATGAAGCGCCTGGGCATTGTTCTATTGTGCGCCGCGCTGCTATTGAGCGCCTGCGCGCCTGCGGCGGTCGAACAGGCTGACCAGCTGGCGGTAACCGTCTCGGTGCTGCCGCAAGCTTTTTTTGTGCGGAAAATTGCCGGAGACCTGGTTTCCGTGCAGGCGATTGTGGGTACTGGCGACGATCCTCATACCTATGAGCCCACGGCGGAGCAAATGCGCGTGCTGACAAAATCGCGCCTTTATTTTTCTATTGGCGTGGAATTTGAGGACGCCTGGCTGCCGCGTTTTGGCGCGGCCAACCCAACCATGACAATTGTGGATTCTGCTGCCGGCGTGCAGCGAACGCCTGTCAGCACCATATTCGGCGGCACGCCGGAGGAAGGTGAATTAGATCCACATATCTGGTTTTCACCCGAGCGGGTAAAACTTGTCTCGCGGAATATCGCGCAGGCATTGGAATCCGCTGACCCGGCAAACAAGAATGTCTATCGCGCGAATCTGGAAGCCTGGCTGAATGAGGTTGACGCGGTAGACGTGGATGTGCGTGCTGCTTTAGCTGGCATCAGCCGCCGCACTTTTTTGGTCATTCACCCAGCCTGGAGCTACTTTGCCCAGGAATATGAGCTTGAAATGCTCTCCGTGGAAACGCATGGGCAGGAGCCTGGACCTGAAGAGCTTGGCGCGGTCTTGCAACTGGCGCGAGAGAATGCAGTAGACACAGTGTTTGTTCAGAAAGGCATCAGCCAAAAGCTGGCGCAATCCATTGCCGATCAACTCGGAGGCGCGCGCGTAGTGGAATTGGACCCCATGGCTGAAAATTGGTCTGAAGCCATGCTATTTTTGGCAGCTCAATTGGCGGAAGCGCTGAAGTAGCGAGGAATCTTGGATACATACCCCGAAGCGCCAATCATTTCCCTGCATAAAATTTGGGCAGGATACGACCTGGATACAGTCCTGGAAGATGTTAGTTTCGACCTTTTCCCGCGAGACTATGTGGGTCTGATCGGCCCCAATGGCGGTGGAAAAACCACGCTCATCAAAGTGATTTTGGGTTTGGTTCCTCCGCGCAGCGGTTCGGTTCAAGTGATGGGTACTGATGCCGCGGAAGGCAGAAAGTACATCGGCTACGTCCCGCAGCTGCAGATAAGTGACAAAGCCTTCCCTATCAATGTGTGGGATGTGGTGAGCATGGGCAGGATTAAGCCCGGCTTTGCCAGCCTGCGCCTGAATGCGGAAGACCGTCAGCGCGTGGAAGAAGCTTTGCGCCAGACGGGCATGCTCGCATTAAGCAAGCGTTCGATCAATGAGATTTCCGGCGGTCAGCGCCAAAGGATATACATCGCGCGGGCGCTGGCGGCGCAGCCGCGAATTTTGCTATTAGACGAACCGACCGCCAGCGTGGATCCGCAGGCCAGTGTTCAGCTTTATGATTTATTAGCAAAACTGAATGAGGAAATTTCGATTCTCCTGATTTCCCACGACATGACCGCAATCTCAGCTTATGTCAAAACCATTGGGTGCATCAACCGCCGCTTGGTTTATCACCACGATAAATCCGTTTCAGCTGATATGCTGCAAGCTGGTTATGAATGCCCGGTGGATTTGATTGCTCACGGCGTTCCGCACCGCGTTTTCCCCGCGCACGATGACGATGGAGGCCACCCGGAATGATTAGTTTCCTGCAAGAAGTGCTTTCTTATGAATTCATGCGCAACGCGCTGCTGGCCGGAGTGATTGTCAGCGCGGCATGCGGCGTGGTTGGCACCCTGGTGGTGTTGAACCGCATCGTGTTTATCAGCGGCGGCATCGCGCACGCGGCCTATGGCGGCGTGGGTATTGCCTACTTTTTGGGGCTGAATCCTGTTTGGGGCGCGGTGGGTTTCAGCCTGCTTTCTTCCCTTGCCATGGGCTATGTGCACCGAAAGGAAAAAGCGCGCGCGGATACCATCATTGGGGTGATGTGGGCGCTGGGCATGGCCCTGGGCATCATCTTTGTCAGCCTCAGCCCCGGTTATAAAGCTGATTTGATGAGCTACCTGTTTGGCAGTATCCTGGCCGTTTCAATCAGCGACTTGTGGTTGATGTTGGTCATCGCCGTGGTGGTGCTGGCTTTTGTTTTGGTTTTTTATCGACTTCTGCTGGCGATATCCTTTGATGAGACTTTCTCAACCATCCGGAACGCGCCTGTCGGTTTGCTTTCAATGGCGATGATTGTATTAATTGGGCTGACCGTGGTGATTTCTATGCGCGTAGTCGGTCTTATCCTGGTGATTGCCCTGCTCACCATTCCGCCGGCAATTGCGAATTTGTTTGTCCGGGAGATGCGCGGAATCATGGCTCTCAGCACTGGTCTGAGCCTGATTTTCATGGTTTCTGGGCTGCTCATCTCCTACGCGCTCAATCTACCTTCTGGCGCCGTGATTATCCTGGTGGCCAGCCTGGCGTACGCGTTCGCGGCAGCTGTTAAAGGACTCTACGAAAAGCGCAGGCAAATCAAGGAGACGGCCGCGCAGAAAAACAATTTCGGGCTTATCCGGTAGAATTAAAGCAAACTATGTCACTAAAAGATTTCTTTCAGGATACAGGACCGATTGGCTTGGGTATGTGGCTGGGGCGGCACTGCTCCCTTTCCTCTGGTAGGAAGCTGGCTGCATGCGGCGCGCGCCTAATTTCCGCCTTTCAGTCCGCAAAAATGATGCAAGCCATCAAGGCCAATCAATGGGTCGCCTCTGGCGGTGAGCTTGGGCGCGCAGAATTAAAAACCCGCTCCAGGGTGGTGACCCGCAACATTGTTACCGCTTTGTTTGAGTACTTTTATTATTACCAGCACGTCGAGGAAGCAAAGCAGCGCATCGTCCTTTCCCCGGAACTGCAGACGATGCTGGAAGATTCCCGGGGCGGCAAACTACAGCTCCTTTTGGGTCCGCACCTGGGCGGTTTTGACCTGTTTGGAATGATGTTGGTGAAATTTGGTCTGAAGACGGTTGTGCTCTCGTACCCCAAGCCGAATAAGACTTACCAGGCGCAAAACCAGCTGCGTGAACTGGCTGGCATGCGCGTGATGCCGATCAGCCTCAGCGCTTTTCGGGAAGCCAAAAAGCTAATGACGCATGAAGGCTATTCCTTGGTGACCGGTCTGGACAGACCGATC
The DNA here is from genome assembly GCA_029556265.1 of Chloroflexota bacterium. Lineage (GTDB taxonomy): Bacteria > Chloroflexota > Anaerolineae > Anaerolineales > Anaerolineaceae > Mesolinea. Next base: position 3,269 of record JAKQFH010000008.1, read on the forward strand.
AAAAGCAAGGACGACCAAAAATACAAACCGGCTTTCTTTGGCAAGCCGGCTAATCTTTCCACGTATTACGTGCGGCTGGCGCGGGAGACCGGCGCCGCGGTGCGCGTGGCGTGCGGGGTTACCCGCGCGGATGGCATGTTCTATTATGATTGCACCCCGCCTATCGCGTTTGACGACTACGCGGATTTGACCGATGATGTTGTGCTGAATGCAGAAAAAGTCATGCGTGAGGCGGAAAAATTCATCCAGGCATACCTGGAACAATGGGCGATGTTTTACCCAATCTGGCCAGAAGCATTGACGCAAATCAAAAATTTACCCTGAGAGGTTTTTATGAAGGAACAAACAGAAGTAAGAAAGAATGACATCCTGCTCGGACCGCTGGAACGCCCGGCTTTGCAATGGTTCGCGCGGAATATGCCCGCTTGGATTGATTCCGACACACTCACAATCATCGGCATTCTGGGGTCCTTGCTAACCCTGGCCAGTTTTGTCATTGTGGGCAGAACGGGCGGACCTCTGAAAAATTATTGGGTTCTGATTGCCTGTTTTGGTTACGTTCTGAACTGGTTTGGCGACAGCCTTGATGGTACCCTGGCGCGCTACCGGCACATGGAGCGCCCAAACTATGGCTACTTCATTGACCATTCCGTGGACGGCTTTACCGCGGTATGCATGTTCCTGGGTTTTGGTTTTGCCGGAATTTCGCGCCTGGACGTCACGCTGGTGGCCGCCATTGGATATCTGCTGATGATGATTACTGTGTTCCTGAAAACCAAGGTAACCGGCGTGTTCGAGATGACCACCATTAAACTGGGTCCGACCGAAATGCGGCTGATCGCGATAATTTTCAGCCTGATCAATTACTTTATTGGAATCAAGTACGTTAATTATCCACTTATTGGCAGCCAAGCCTATGGAACGGTGGTTATCGCCTGCATCGCCCTCATCCTATTTGTCTATTACCTGGTTGAAACAGTGCGAATCAGCATCAAACTGGAAAAATTTGACGCTGAAAAACTGGCCCACCGCAAGGCAAAAGAGGCAAAAAAGCTGGCGAAAGCGGAATTGAAACTCCAAAAGGCGGATGCGAAAGCCGCCAAAAAGAAGAAAAAACACGCCGTCGAGGTCGCCTCTCACGGCGAGTGAAATTGCTGCTTTGCAATGATTTGGTCTGCCGTCCCCGGCAGACCTTTTTATTCCGCGGACTGGGTTTTAATCCGGTGAATAGCGGGCGCAATGGCTTCGAGTTCGGGCAGCCGGGCGCAGAGCGGGGAAGGAATAAGCCTGGGAAGCGCGGATTCAGCCAGGTCCGTCGCGGCGGCAAGGGCCGCGCGAGCAGGATTGGCAAAAATATCAGCCAGCAAACAGCCGGGGAAGCCAATAATAATGAGCTCAGGCTGCAGCAGGTGTACCAATGGGGCTAAACCACGCCCTAATTGCGTGCCAGCCTCAGCGAAAACTTCCTGTGCGTAAGGGTCCCCGTTTTGGGCGTCACGGATTATCTGGAACAGGTCAACATCGTTCTCCCAATGCTGTGGGCAGCGTTTGAAAGCCAATTCCAGCATGCCTGCCGCGCTGGCAAAGCCCGTAAGGCTGCCAGGTTTACCCAGACCCGCCGGACCATCGCCCGCGAGCCGCAGGCTGCCAAGCTGCCCGGCTGTTCCCCCGCTGTTGTGATACAGCCTGCCATTGGTGAGTATGCCGGCGCGCAGGGTGGGTGTCATCCCGATGAAGACCAGATTGCGGACGCCTTGCCCGCCGCCAAAGTAATATTCCGCCAGCGCGCCCGCGTTGGCTTTTTGTTCAATCACGACTGGAAGGTTGAAGCGCAGCGAAAGCTGGGAGCGCACAGGTTCCTGTTTCCAGAGCGGAAAGTCCACTGCAGAACCGAGAATGCCGGTCTCGGCGTCCAGATTGCCGGAAATCGCGGCGGAAACCCGGTCCGGCACAGGCAGATGCTGTGCCTGGGTCAGCGTGAGCAAGCGGTCGGCTTGCACCATGATGAGTTCCAGAACCGCTGAAAAGCTGACTTGCGCAGGGACCGGCGCGGATAAACGCTCGTAAATAATTCCGGTGGGACTGCCGTAAACTACCAGCAGACGCTCCCCGTCCAGATTGATGCCGAGGATGTTGGAAGAACCGTTGAGGAAAGCTTCTTTGCGCAGCATGTATGCTGATTATACCCGCATGAGCGATAAAAGAAACATCCCCCGAGGTTTTCTCAGGGGATGCCGTTTTTGAAACAAAGCGTTTAGCTTTTCCCGCGCATACGTGGGTCGAGCACATCGCGCATGGCATCGCCAACCAGGTTCCAGCCCATAACGAACAGGGTCAGGGTCACGCCTGGGTAAACCACAATGTACCAGTACTTATCCAGGCTGGTAATCCAGTTGCGGGCGAAGCTGAGCACCTGCCCCCAGTCGGCGTAGCCGACTTCCGTGCCAATGCCGAGGAAAGACAGCGCGGCAAACCCGAGCACCACATCGCCGATGCCGAGCGAAGCCAGCACCAGGGTGGGGAAAATGGCATTGGGGAGGATGTGTTTGAAGAGGATGCGGCCGTTTTTCAGGCCGGAAGCCTTGGCTGCCAGAACATAATCGCGCTCTTTGATGGAGAGGATATCCGAGCGGATAATGCGGGCGTAGCCCATCCAACCAAAGGCAATCATCGCGATCAGGGGCGGGAGCAGACTTCTGCCCAGGATTGGCGTCAGCACAGCGGAAAAAATCAGCGCCATCATGATGTAAGGCAGGGTCATAAAGATATCAGTGATGCGCATGATGACGTTATCCACCGCGCCGCCGTAGTAAGCAGCGATGGAACCAAGGATAACACCAATCAGCACCGTGGCAACCACCACAATGAAGCCGGTTTTGAAGGCCGTGCGCGTTCCCCAGACGATGCCGTAGAAGATATCGTACTGGCCCTGGGCTGTGCCCAGCAGGTGTTCCCATTTTTCATTGCCCGTCACAGTTTTGTACCAGAAGGGAATTTCCGGTACGTTTCTCTTCCAGGGGGAGCCGGGGGCTTTGGGTTCGCCCACAAAGCCGTCGCGCGGCATTTTGTAAGGGTCATTCCCAACCGGCGGCGCGATGACCGGCGCGAAGATGGCGATGAGAATGAAAATGAAAATCAAAATCATCCCGATGATTGAGGCGGGGGTCTTTACCAATCCCTTAAGGATGCGGTAATTATCCGGTCCAACAGTGCGTTCCAGCCAGCCGATTTTCCGGGTGGAGTGCGTTTCGGCCAGGAGTCTGTTATCGCCAGTCGGAGAAATATTGTTTTCGGTCATGCGCTGCTCCTTAAGCCAATCGTACGCGCGGATCGATGAACGCGTAAATGATGTCCACAATCAGGTTCGAGAGGATGAGAATAGTGCCGGTAAAGATGGCCAGACCCAGGATGGTCACAACGTCCAGGTTGGCTGCCGCGTCGGCGGAGGCCTTGCCGATGCCGGGGTAGTTGAAGACAGTCTCCGTGATTACCACGCCGCCCAGCAGGCCGACAATGCTGGAGCCAGCCATCGTGACGACCGGCAGCATCGCGTTCGGGCGCGCGTGCTTGTTGATGACATCGTTCTCCTTGAGGCCTTTGGCGCGCGCGGTTACGACATAGTCCTGGCGCAGCGTTTCCAGCATCGAGGAACGGGTGACGCGCACGAATGTTGCCCAGTTGATGTAGCTGAGGGTAATGATGGGCATAATCATATGGCGCAGGGCATCCCAAAAGACGTCAAAGCGCAGGTTGAGCAGCGCGTCAATGGTGAGCAAATGCGTGTACTGCTTCAATTGACCAGAGAAAATTAGCTTACTGACCCAATCCGACATCTTTCCGGGATAGAACCAGCCCGTTTTGGCATACATGAACATCAGGAGCAGCAGACCAAATACAAACACGGGGAAGGAAGTGCCGATAATGGAATACATACGGGCGGCCTGGTCGATGAATTTGTTCTGGTTAACAGCTGCTTTCACGCCCAGCCAAATGCCGACCGAGAGCATCGGGTAGATAGTCCACAACGCCAGGTCAACAGTATTCGGGAAACGTTCCTTGACCAGATCGACAACGGGCTGCGAGGCTGTGCGGGAGTAACCAAAATCTCCGTAGAGAATGCCGCCCCGCCGCTCTCCACTGCCGGGATCAATCACGCCGTTTAGCCAGCGCCAGTATTGCTCAAAGAAAGGCCTGTCCAAGCCGTATTTCCGAATGAGACCTTCAATCTGTTTTTCGTTCTTGGGGAAGTCTCTGACATAAAGTGCTGAGCGTTCCACCGGACCCAAAAGCTGAAGCATGCCAAAGATAATCAGCGTGACGCCGATTAACAGCACTGGGACCAGCAGCAAGCGCCTGATGATGTAGTTGGTCATAAGATTCCTCTCACTTTGTTTTGCCTTTTGCCGCGCGCAGAAGCTTTCTGCGCAGGGCGAAGGGTAAAAATTTGTGGGGATTGCGGGAGCCCTTGCAGGCTCCCGCAATTTGTATCAGCTGTAACCCTGTTCTAAAACCTACTCGATGAAGAAGTTGAACAGGATAACGTCCTGCTGCAGGCCAGGGCGGCCAAAGTACAGGCGCAGCGGGCGGTCATTGGCTTCTTCGCAGAGCTCGAAGCGATCAATGCCGAGTTTCGCGGTATCCACGGAGCACACAGGCACAGGAGCCTTGTAGGCGTTGGTTTCCGGGTCGTAGATAGCAGCTTCACCCACGAGTGGGTCAACCTGCGGGCGCTGTTCCACTGGGACGTCCATGAAGTCGATATCGCCAGCCTGGAGCATCGCGAAGCGAGTGCCGAATTCGGGGATGATCGCGATGGTCACGTTCGGAACCTTGGCAGGCTCGCCCCAATAGCCGTCGAAGGCCTTGAGGACGATTTCGGAGCCCTGGGTCCAGTGATCCAGTTGATAGGCGCCGGTGCCGTTGGCAATCGGAGTGAAGGGATCTTCAGCGGAGGTCATGCCGTAGGTGTTCTGCCAGGTATCGCAGCTGCCATCCCAACCACCGTTCTCGATGACCCATTCCATATCCATTACGGAACCCCAGCCATTCGCGATGGTGGCCAGGAAAGGACCCCAAGCCTGAGCCAGGGTGAGGGTCACGGTGCCGGCAGCGTCGTCAGCAACGATCTTGGATTTAACAGTTTCGCAGGCCGCGACAAGTTTCTCGGCCGGGTTGGCAACCAAGGTCTCGCGGTCGTCAGCGGAGGCAAAATCGTCCACGAGACCGGTGATGTCGTCAACGCCAACACCGAAGAAGGGTTCGGCCAACAGCCACTGCGGGGAGGAATAACCGCCCTGCAGGAGGCCGCGCTGGAGTGAATACGCTACATCGGAGGGGGTCAGGTCGCCACCAGCGTGGAACTTGACACCTGGGCGGATATTGAAGGTCCAGACAGTGCCGTCTTCGGAGACTGTCCAGTCGGTAGCCAGCTGGCCGACGAATTTATCGGTGGCCTGGCCATCATAGAAGACGAGGGTCTCGTAGACGTTCTGGATAACTTCGCCGCTGGAGGTGTCGTAGCTGAGGGCCGGGTCGAGGGTATCGGCATCGCCAATCGTCGCGTAGGTCAGGGTGTCAGGCTTGTTAGCGCCTTCGGCCTTGGAGATGGTCTTAAAGTAGATGCCGGAGAAGATCGGGTTCATAATGCGGCCCTGGATCCACTTCTGCTCATAACCATGAGAAGTCGCGAGGACGACAGGCAGACCAGGAACCTGATCGTAGTACAGCTGGTTGAACTGCTGGTAAACGGCATGGCGTTCAGCAGGATCAATCAAAGCAACACCCTGATCGAGGAGGGCTTTGAACTGAGCTTTGAGCTCAGCGGGCATGTTCTGGCGGGCGCCGTAAGTACCGGTGGTGTAGGGCTGATACCAGTTGTGCGCGTCATGAATATCTTCCAGCCAGCCGCCGGTCATGATCGGGATTTTGTGGGCGCGCTGGGCGGCCAGGTAGGCTGGCCAGGGCAGACCAAGAACCTCAATCGTGAATTTCTCGTTGACTGCGGACAGGTTGGCCTGCATGATTTCGGCCATGATCTGGCGGGTAGAGTTGCCAGTGTTGTAGAGCATCTGGAGGCGGAAACCCATCTCCCAGATGTCATCGGGGTCATCGCCAGCGGGAATGCCGTCTTTGTCGACGTCAGCCAGCTTGAATTCCTCAGCAGCCTTTTCCAGGTCGTAGTAGTAGAAAGGAGCTTCTGGATCGTAGCCGGGCATGCCAGGCAGAGACAAAACCTTGGATTGAACAGCTTCGCCCTGGTAGACTTCGTCGATGATTACATCCCAGTCGAACGCATACGCGAAGGCTTTGCGGATGTGAATGTCATCAAAGAAGGTGGCGGGCACGCCGTTGCCGTCCAGTTTGTTTGAGCCCAGATACGGGTTCAGCGCGACCTGTTCCACGGGCGCTTCGGTCGCGGCGGGGGCTTCAGTCGCGGCGGGGGCTTCGGTGGCGGCAGGTGCTTCGGTGGCAGCAGGGGCTTCGGTTGCCTTGGTGCCGCAAGCGGCTAAGGTCAGGCTCGCAACCAAAATCAGTGCAATAAGCAAATACAGTTTACGCATTTTATTCTCCTCCTTGAGAGAATGGTCTTAATTGTTTTTGGCAGACTGATACAACAACAATAGGGTTAGATATTTTCCTGATTGATCACCTCCTCGTTTCGCGTTTGCGTTTCGACTTTTATGCAAGCTACAAAATGCCCTGGCGATACCTCGCGGAATTCCGGCCGCTCAAGCGCGCAATTTTCATCGGCGATTGGGCAGCGTGTGCGGAAGCGGCAGCCGGAGGGCGGGTTGGCGGGAGAAGGAACATCTCCCTCCAGGATAATCCGTTGACGGGTCTCATAGTAACTGGGATCCGGAACCGGGATAGAAGAAAGCAGAGCCTTGGTGTAAGGATGCAGGGGATTGTCGTAAATTTCGTTGCGGTCGGCGAGTTCCACGACCACCCCGAGGTACATCACAGCGACGCGGTCGCTGATGTGGCGCACCATGGA
>JAKQFH010000047.1 GCA_029556265.1 Chloroflexota bacterium
ATAGCACTTTTTCGGAGTAGTTCTTTATTGTTCATTTCTATTGTCCAATTCATAGCTCCTAATGTTAATTAGGACATTTCTATTTTGCTACTTTAGGACATTATCATGTTGCTCTTACATTCCAGCCTTTATCCCAGCTTGATTTCCGCGCTGAGCAGGCGCGTGAGAAGTTCAATCGCATATTTGACATCAGAGTACGAAACCATCTCAGATGGAGAGTGAATGTAGCGGCAGGGGATCGAGAGGCAGCCTGCCGGTACGCCAGCATGCGCCAGCTGTATCGCGCGTCCATCGGTACCGCCCGCTTCCAACACTTCCAGCTGGTAGGGCAGCCCTGCGCTTTTGGCAGTCGCGACCATCCAATCTACCACCCGCGGGTCCGCGATGAAAGAAGAATCGCGTACCTTAATCGCGGGTCCCTTATCCAACGCCACTTCCATCTTGACTGTGCGCGGGGTGTCCCCGGTCCGGGTGACGTCCACAGCCAACCCGACATCAGGATTGACGCCGTACGCGGCGGTGGTAGCTCCGCGCAGGCCAACTTCTTCCTGCGTGCTGAACACAAAAAACACTTCGTGCGGGGTTTTCTTTACCGCGCGCAGCGCCTGAATGGCGACCGCTGCGGAAACTCGGTCATCCATGGATTTCGCCACCAGGTGGGCGCCCATATCCAGGAAAGGCCGCTCAAATCCGCACACATCGCCCACGCTCACCGGGCAATCTTCACGGCTAAGCGCGCCTGTATCAATAAAGAGTTTATCCAGGGTCGGCACGGTGTTTGGTTCCAGACGCTCGCAGCCGATTACGCCGCGCGTGCCATTCATAAAGAGCACGCGGCCGCCAATACAGGTGAGCGGGGAAACGCCTCCGATGGCGATAAAGCGCGCGAAACCGTTCGCGTCCACATGCGTAACCATCAAGCCAATTTCGTCAATATGCGCGGAAACCATCACCCGCAATCCGCCGGGCTGTTTGGTACCCACCCGGGCAATCAGATTGCCCAACGCGTCCGTGCGAATTTCCTCGGCGTAATCTTTAATCTCCTCGATGACCGCTGCCCGGATTAAATTTTCCTGCCCGGAAGGTCCGGGAGTTTCGACCAGTTTTTGGATGAGTGTCAGCAGGGCTTCATCGCGTGTTGTGGTGGATTGGGTTTTGGTCATCTTATGCCTCCGATGGCGTTAGAATTTTTGAATCAAGGCGCGCGAGTGCGGCGCTCAACAAGCGCAAGGCGTTTTCCCAGTCTGCTCTGCGGATGAGACCAGCCGCGGTATGGCAGTAGCGCTGCGGTACGGAAACGGATATGCTGGGCACTCCGGCGCGGGTCTTGTGGATTGCGCCAGCGTCCGTGCCCCCCGGGTTAGGTTGGCGAATTTGATATGGAATGCCCTCATCCTCCGCGGTTTTCATCAGCCACTCTGCCAGGCGCCTGTCCGCGATGGTCGCGCCGTCCATCAGGTAAATGGCGGGGCCGTGGTCCAGGCGGGTATTGTAGCGCGTGTTTTCGCCGTCCTCATCGTATGAAGGTAAATCGTTGGCAGGCGTGGAATCCACCGCGATGCCGATTTGCGGATTGAGGTGGTAGGCTGCCACCCGCGCGCCGCGCAAGCCAACTTCTTCCTGGACGGTAAAAGCCGCCAACAAGTCGATATTCTCTGGCGCTTCGCGTAAGAGTTCAATCAGATTTGCAACCCCCAGGCGATTATCCAGCGCTTTGGCGCGGATGCTGGGGCCAATTTCGGTATAGCGCGTCGCAAAGCCAGCCCTATCTCCCACTTTTGCTTTCGCGCCGCCATCCGGTCCTAAGTCTATACGCAGTTGCTCAAGCCTGACCGCTGTTTTGCGTTCCTCAGGCGTCGTTAAATGGATAGCTTTCGCGCCAATCACCCCGGGAATATGCTCCCGACCGACGATGACAGCTTTTCCGACCAGTTGACGCTCATCGATTCCACCAACAATGGAGAAACCAAACAGTCCATCGCCGTCATCCTGGGTCAGCATAAAGCCGACTTCGTCCATGTGAGCGGCGATCATCACCTGCACTTTGCTCGCTGCCGAGCCAACCCTGGTTGCCAAAACGTTCCCCATCGCGTCCACTTCCACCTGCTGGCAGAGGGGTTTCACTTCGCGCAAGACAATCTCGCGAACTTCCTGTTCATCGCCAGAGACAGACAGGGCGTCGCACAGACTGCGAAGCAGTTCAGTTTGTCTTTTGCCAAGCTTCCGCCGGCTGTTTTTCGGTGTTGTTTTATTAGGGCTCATGTTCACTTCCATTCCAGAGTCTGCATAAAATCCTGCGGCAGCGCGCTGATAAACTCCGCCATCAAGCGCCCAGCCCGGCGCACATCCTTGAGGGAAACGGTCTCCACTGGTGTGTGCATGTAGCGCAGCGGAATGCCAATCAGCAGGCAGGGAATGCCAGACTGCACCACCTGAATGGCGTAAGCATCCGTGCCAGTCATGGTTGGCGTTGCCTCCCGCATGAAAGGTATGTCCAGGTCATACGCGGTTTTGGCGATGGCCTCGTAGAGCGAAGGGTGGATATTGGGTCCCCAAGCCAGCGTTACGCCTTCGCCCAATGGAAAGCTGCGATAATCGCCGCCCAGGCTCCTGGCAAAGGTCACGTCGATTGCGATGGCAAAATCCGGCTGGATATCCACCGGAGAGGTGAACGCGCCTGTAACGCCAATCTCCTCCTGGCTGGAAGCTACCGCCCATACATCCCAGGCGTGCTTCCGGCGGGAAAGGATGTCGAGGCAGTGGGTCACCGCAGCCACGGAAACGCGGTTATCCAGGGTGTGGCCGGCTAACGCGGTGGCTCCCAATTCGATGGGTTCCTGGGCGAAAGACACCACGTCACCGACTCGCACCAACTTCTCCACTTCGTCAGGGTGCAATCCGGTTTCAATCAGAAGATACTGCAGCGCTACAACTCCGCTCCCTGCCTCAGGCGGCAGCAAGTGCGTGGGCGGCAAAACCACCATTCCCTGCAAGTCCTTCCGGCCGTGTACAACGACCATTTGCCCGGGCAGGATACGAGGGTCAATCCCGCCGACCTGCGTGAAGCGCAAGAATCCTTCAACAATACCTGTCACCATCATGCCAATCGCGTCCATATGCGCGGAAAGCATCACGCGCGGGCGCGGGTCGGCGCCGTCACCGCGCTTAAGGGCGTGCAAACTGCCCACGCGGCTAACCGAGAATTCATCGCACAGCGGCTGCCAGGCAGCTTGTACGATTTCCCGAATAGGATCTTCGTAGCCCGATAGGCCGGGAGCGGACAACATTTGTTTCAGATGCGGAAGCAAGTCAATAGTCATGGCACTCTCTTAAGGTGAATTACGGCTCAGAACCGGTGGGCGTATCTTCCGGACCAGGAGTATTCGTGCTGATGGGAGGTTCGGTCAGTTCTGGTGTGTTTGTGGGAGTTTGCGTTGGTGTGCGGGTAAGGGTTGGCGTAAGGGTTTGCGTGATAGTAGGGGTGATGGTTGGGGTACGCGTGAGGTAAGGCGTCAGCGTGATGGTGGCTGTACGCGTGATGGTCGGGGAGTTCACCGGCGTGGGGGTGGAAGCAAGTGGACCGCGGTTGATACGCAGGAGCACAATCCCCAGGATATAACAAGGGATGGTGATCAGGATCATCAAAATCAGCAGATAACGCGTTCGGGTTCGCCTGGAAAGCGTGTCCAATATATACTCCGGGTCAGCCAAAGCTTATCGGTATAAAGCTGACGCGCTGTTAATAATACCATCAGCAAGCGAAATTATTCTGAATTGCGCTATAATAGAGAAAGTCGCCACAGAAATGCGATGTAACACCGTTAGAATCAGAAGGAGGCATTCAATGGCAAGCAAAGATAAAGCCGGGAAAGAAGAACGTAAGAAACCCAAGTTGGACATCAAGGAAAAGCGAAAAGCCAAGATCGAAAAGAAAAAGGCTGGAACGGTCATCTCGACTAACGCTTAGGCACAAACAACCATGACTCCAGGCGCCAAGATGGCGCCTGGATTTTTTATCGGGTGAGTAGATACATCCTGGAAGAAAACTACAACTTGACATCTCTGTTTGAGTCAGTTAGAATCTGTGCACTCTGAAATCGGGTCGTTTTTTCACGAAAACTTCTGTCTGAATTCGGCAGCGGGCCTGTAGCGCAGTTGGGAGCGCGCTTCAATCGCACTGAAGAGGCCGAGGGTTCGAATCCCTCCAGGTCCATCATGAGCCGGGAGGCGCTTGATGGCCAGCCAGCAGGCGCCGACTGATTGAACATTACAAAGTGGAAGAATAAAGCATTGATAACCAGGGCCCATAGCGCACGCAGCCCCCTTCCGGGGGATTGCGAGCGCGAAGGGCAGCTTAAGAAATCAATAACCAGGGCCCATAGCGCACGCAGCCCCCTTCCGGGGGATTGGGAGCGCGAAG
>JAKQFH010000049.1 GCA_029556265.1 Chloroflexota bacterium
CAAGATGCTGCCCAATGCGATTCCGGGAATTTTGCTGTTTATTGATACCGAGGGCCGGATTTTGGGCGCCAACGAAGAATTTGCACAGGGTTTTGACCGAAAGTTGAGTGATGTGATTGGCGCCCGGTTGGCGGATATTCTGCCGGAGCCGCTCATGCGGAGCCGATGGGCCCATATTCAGCAGACGATTGAGAGCGGGATACCCTGCCAATTCAGCGATGAACGCAACGGGAAGCATTTTTCCAACTACCTGTACCCGGTGCGAGATCCGTCTGGAGCGGTGAGCCGGGTGGGGATCTTTGTTACGGATATTACGCGGCAAAAAGACACTGAATCCCAATTAGCCGAGATTCACGCCCAGTATGAAGCTGATCAGAAAGCAAGTCAGACCGAGCAGGCAGGCTTTGAATCCAGGCGATTGAGGGCGATGCAGCGATTGAGAGGCAAGCTGCTTGCCCGGTTGGAGAGCCTGCGCCAGACCGAGCTGTCTTCAAATCAAATGGATATTATCCTGGAGATGGAAACCTTCCTGGAACAGGCAGGTTTTCTGGTGGGAAGCGAAGGACCCAGCCGGACAGAACGCCCGGCAAAGAAAATTCAGATCTTGCTGGTTGAAGATAATCAGATTATTGCGGATAACTTTCGCAGCTACATGGAAGCCAAGGGAAGTCAGGTGCTGGTGGCGCTGGATGGACAAGCGGCGCTGGACATTGCAGAACAAACCTGGCCCGATATTGTGTTTATGGATATCAGCCTGCCCGATATGGACGGGCTGGAGGTTGTTCAAAAGCTGCGGGGAATGCCGGAATTTACCAGTACGCCGATTATTGTGCTGACTGCGCACGGCAATTCAGAACGCGAGCGCTGCCTGCGAGCTGGAGCGAGCGATTTTCTGACCAAGCCGGTGAGCTTGAAAAACCTGATGGAGACGGCTGAACGCTGGCTGCGCAACCCCCAGGGTGGAACTGCGTAAATCTATTGATGAAAAGAAAATCCGCCTTGCGGCGGATTATGGTGGCGAGGGTGAGGGTTGAACTCACGACCAAGGGCTTATGA
>JAKQFH010000050.1 GCA_029556265.1 Chloroflexota bacterium
CGAAGGCAAGAAACCTGAGGAAACCACCACCTATAACAACAAGGTCATCGACGTTCCCGCCAAACCCTCCGCGGTTATCTCCGTGGACAAAGCCAACGTCAAAGCCGCGATTATTGACTCCGGGTACTACAAAGCGGATCAATTCACCGGCCTCGAGTAATACCTTTTAACCAAACCCGGGATAGCGGTATTCAACCGCTATCCCGGATTTCTTATATTTCACGCAGGAGAAGCTCATGGAAGATTCAATCCTCGAAATGAAATCCATCACCAAAGAGTTTCCCGGGGTTAAGGCGCTGGATGAGGTTTCTTTCAGCGTTGCCAGAGGTGAAATTCACTGCCTGGTTGGCGAAAACGGGGCAGGCAAGTCGACGCTGATGAAAGTTCTCAGCGGCGTTCACCAATTTGGCACCTACACGGGGGAAATTTTCGTTAATGGTGAGCTACAAAAATTTAATAGCATTCGCGACAGCGAAAAAGCCGGCATCGCAATTATCTATCAGGAGCTGGCTTTGATTCCGGAATTATCAGTTTATGAAAACATTTTTTTAGGGAATGAAATCCACACTGGCTTCGTCATTGACACCAATAAAACCATCAAGGAAGCTGACACGATCCTGAAAAAGGTCGGATTGGACGTCTCACCTGAGGTTAAGGTGAAGACGCTTGGCGTCGGGAAACAGCAGCTGATTGAAATTGCCAAAGCGCTCAAGAAAGAGGTCAAAATCCTCATTCTGGACGAACCAACCGCCGCCCTGAACGAAAATGACAGCGATAACCTTCTGGAATTGATTAAGGGGCTGAAAGAACAGGGTGTTACAAGCATTCTGATTTCTCATAAACTGCGCGAAGTGCTATCAATTGCGGATACGATCACCGTGCTGCGCGACGGCAAGACTATCTGCACGCTGGACAACAGGGATCGTCAGGTCACCGATCGCGTTCTGATCAAGCATATGGTTGGGCGTTCGATTGACAACGTTTTCCCGCGCCGCGAGAAAATCGAACCCGGAGAAGAAGTGCTGCGCCTGGAGAACTGGTGCGCTTATTCACCAGCACTCGGCCGGGATATCCTCAAGGATATCAACATCAGCGTGCGCGCCGGAGAAATTGTCGGTATCGCTGGTCTGATGGGATCCGGGCGTACCGAACTCGCCAAGAGCATCTTTGGTAATCCGGACCACTACCGGGTCTCGGGTTCCCTGCGGGTGAAAGGCGAGGAACAAAAGTTCAGGAATCCGGGAGACGCGATTCAATCACACCTGGCGTATGTAACCGAAGACCGCAAAGGCAACGGCTTAATCCTGATTGATGACGTTCGCCACAACATTACGCTGGCAAACCTTAAAGAAATTGCTGAGCGGGGCATCATCAATGAGAATGAAGAGATCGTGATTGCTTCGGATTACAAAGAGAGCCTCAATATCAAGACCCCTTCGATTGAGCAAAAAGTGCGCAACCTGAGCGGCGGCAACCAGCAAAAAGTCTCCCTCGGCAAATGGCTGTTCGTCAAGCCGGGTGTGATGATCCTGGATGAGCCCACGCGCGGGATTGACGTCGGCGCGAAATACGAAATTTATACCATCATGAATTCGCTCGTGGATAAAGGGATGAGCATTATCATGATTTCATCCGAACTTCCGGAAATTCTGGGCATGAGCGACCGCGTTTATGTGATGTCTGCGGGTAAAATTAAAGGCGAACTGAACGCCGATGAATTCTCGCAGGAAAATATTATGGCTATGGCAGTTGATTATTGAGGAGACACAAGATGTCAGAAAACCCCAAACTTCATGAAGAAAACGCACCTTCATTCCTTTCCGAAATAGTCGGGCTGTTGAAAACGAACATCAGCCAATATTTCATGTTCATCGCCCTGATAGTGATTATGATTTTCTTTACCATCACCACCAAGGGCGTGTTTATCTCCTCGCGCAATATCAGCAACCTGCTAAACCAGATGGGTTATATTGCCGTGCTGGCTGTGGGCATGACCCTGGTTATCGTCATCCGCCATATTGACCTTTCGGTTGGCTACCTGGCAGGCTTTCTCGGCGCGTTTTCGGCCATCGCGATGACAAAATGGGGCTTGCCTGTTTACGCGGTCATCCCGGTGGTGCTTATCCTCGGCATTATCTCCGGTTTGCTGACCTCAACGCCAATCGCCAAATTGGGCGTGCCGGCTTTCGTCTCCACGATGGCTGCCGGCCTGATTTTCCGCGGCGCGCTGCTGCTGGTGACCATGGGCACCGGCACCATTATCATCAAAGACAAAATATTCAACGCGATTGGCAACGGGTTCATTCCCGATATTCCCGATTTTGGCATCCTGGATAATAATCACAAGGTAACCCTGCTCATCGGCGCGCTGGGGATTATCCTCTTTATCCTGAGTGCCATTAAAGGACGCAAAACCAAGCTTTCATACCACTTCAAAGTGCCGAGCATGCCAATCTTCATTGTTGAGCTCGTCCTGGTTTCCGCGATTATCGGCTACGTATCCTGGGTGCTCTCCGGCTACAACGGCCTCTCTTGGAGCCTGGTGGTTGTGCTGCTCGTCGTGGCGATTTTCACCTTTATCACCACCAAGACCCCACTTGGGCGCCACATCTACGCGGTGGGCGGCAATCCCGAAGCGGCTGAACTGAGCGGTATCAGCGTCCCAAAAATCACCTACATCGTGTTTGGCGCGATGGGTATGCTCGCTTCGCTCTCCGGCATCTTGTATGCCTCCCGTCTGCAATCCGCGACGACCACCGCCGGCCTCGGCTTTGAGACCGACGCCATCGCGGCGGCTTTCGTTGGCGGCGTCTCCGCCGCGGGCGGCGTGGGCACCATCCCCGGCTCCATCGTTGGCGCACTGGTTATGATGTCCCTCACCAGCGGGATGAACCTGATGGGAATTGATATTTCCATTCAGTACATCGTACGCGGCGCCGTGCTGGTTGGCGCGGTGATTGTGGACCGGGCAACCCGCAAAGGGAAATAACCGCTTTGATTTCGTTTTGCAAAGCGGCAGCCGATTGGCTGCCGCTTTTTTGTTTGCTGGACCTCCGCCCCCAAGGTTCCAAGCGCTGTCATGCTGAGCTGAAGGCGAAGCATCTTGCCGCTTCATTCCTCACCATCAGGCGCGACCCGCCGCTGCGGGGGAGTGCCAGTGGCCGCGGAAGCCTGCCTTTTCACCTTCACCGCTGATGGCAAAGCGACAGGGAAACGGCGTGCTCTTTGGGTGTCACATCGTTCCTCGCGTCCACGCGCGGTTATCATACCGATACCCTGGCGGGTTCAGGCTGAAGTGAAGAATTGCACAGACAAAAACAAGACCCTTCGCTGATTCAGGATGACGGAAACAAGCACAGCCCCCAAGCCCCGAACCAACCTTAGAAACAATGTATAATAAGCTTCCGGCAAGTACTTCGCCAGAGAATAACTCGCTATACAGGTGCCTCTTGACCCAGCCGCGCTGTTCTATCATCATCCGTTCATATAACGAAGAAAAACACATCGCCCGCCTGCTGGAAGGAATTACCCGCCAGACTGTGCAAGACGCGGAAGTCATCCTGGTCGACTCGGGCTCCACCGACCGCACCGTGGAAATCGCGCAGGGCTATTCCGTCCGAATCGTCCACATCGCCCCGGAGGAATTCACCTTCGGGCGCTCGCTCAACCGCGGCATTCAAGCCGCCAGCGGGGAAATCCTGGTCTTCGCCAGCGCGCACGTCTACCCGGTTTACCCGGACTGGTTGGAAAAGCTGCTGGCGCCCTTTGCCGACCCCGCCATCGCTCTGGTCTACGGCAAGCAGCGCGGCGGCGAGACTACCAAATACTCCGAGGAACAGATTTTTGCCAGCTGGTACCCGGACAGCACCCAAACCTACCAGGACAGCGCCTTTTGCAACAACGCCAACGCCGCGGTTCGCCGCGCGCTCGCCCTCGAGCACCCCTACAACGAAACCCTGCCCGGCCTGGAAGACCTGGACTGGGCGACCCGCATCATGCAAGCCGGCTTCAAGCTCCACTACGCCCCCGAAGCGGTGATTGTGCACGTGCACAATGAAACCCCACGCGGCGTCTACAACCGCTATCGGCGCGAAGCCATCGCCTTCCGCCACATCTACACGCACGAACGCTTCGGCTTGCTGGACTTTGTGCGCCTCAGTTCGCGCAACATCATCCGGGATATGCAAAACGCCTCCCGCCAGAAGGTATTGTGGAAGCACTTTTTCAGCATCCTCTGGTTCCGCGTGTGCCAGTTCTGG
>JAKQFH010000067.1 GCA_029556265.1 Chloroflexota bacterium
GGCAAACCCGCTTTCAGTTTTAATGTTGCCAACCAGCTTTGGGGGCAGAAAGATTTCACGTTCAACGAGCAGTTCTGAACACGCTCTCTGCCAATTACGGCGCGGGTCTGAAAACTGTTGATTTCAACGAATCTGAAAACGCCCGGGAACTGATTAATCTGTGGGTGGCTGCCCAAACCAACGACAAAATTAAGGACTTAATCCCAACCGGCGTCTTGAACGCGCTCACGCGCTTGGTGATAACCAACGCGGTGTATTTCAAGGCGGCCTGGATGAATCAGTTTGAAACCGGGGATACCGCGCAGGGTAGCTTCACATTAGCGGACGGCAGCCAGGTGGAGGTGCCCATGATGCACGCCCAACGCAGCATGCAAGCGTTTGTGGGTGAGGGGCTGGAAGCTGTGGAACTGCCTTATGAGGGCGGAATGTATTCCATGCTGCTCATCAGCCCAGCGCAGGGCAGTCTGGCGAAATTTGAAAAAACATTCGACGCGGAACAGCTGAACGCGATTCTGGGCGCGCTTAACACCGCTTCGGTAACCCTGAGTCTGCCGAAATTCAAACTTGAAAGTTCTTTCAGCCTGAGCGGCGCGATGAAAACGCTGGGAATGAGCGACGCCTTCTCTCCTGGCATCGCGGATTTCTCTGGAATGGAGAGCACGCGCAGCCTTTACATTTCGGACATGCTGCACAAAGCCTATGTGGATGTGAACGAGGAAGGCACGGAAGCGGCTGCCGCCACGGCGATAGCGGTTGGGATGACTTCCATGCCGGCGGAGAGTTATACCATCAACTTTGACCACCCGTTTATCTTCCTGATCCGGGATATCCAGACCAACACCATCTTGTTTATTGGCCGCATGGCAGATCCCCGCTAACATTTCGACTTGCTTAAACCCAAGAACCGGTCGATACCGACCGGTTTCTGTGTTAGATTTCTGGTTGGGAGGTTTTGTTACCCAGCCATCCACGCCAGGCTGAGCGTGCCAGGGCCAACATGCGCGCCCACAACCGGGCTGACCTCGGAGCGGATAACTTCGACCGGGTGTAAAAGTTCGATTGCCCGGGCTTCCATTTCCAGGCACTCATCCTCGCACAGCGCGTGGAAGGGGCTGATGCGCACTGGGGTGCGGCCTCCCACTTGCTTGACCACCAGGTCCAGCATACGGGTGATTGCCTTTTTGCGGGAAATGACGCTCTCCACGGCTTCAATCTTTCCGTCCCGAATTTCGAGCATGGGCTTGATGTTCAGAGCCGTGCCCATAAAACGCTTGGCGGTGTTAATGCGTCCGCCTTTGTGCAGGTATTCCAGGGTATCGACGGTGAAATACACGCCAATTTTTGGATATACCTGCGGAGCCAGTTCCAGCAGGTCTTTCATGCTCGCGCCTTCTTCCGAAGCACGCGCCAGCGCCAACACCAGGAAGGAAAGCGCGGAGGAAACCAGCTTGGACTCGATGATTTCCAGGTTTTCAGGGTTGCCCAGCTGCTCTTTGGCGATTACGGCGGAGTTGTAGGTTGCCGAAATGCCGAGCGAGATGCCGGTAAAAATGACCTTATGACCGGATTCGAGCAGAGGGGTGAACAAATCCAAAAACTGCTGTACGGTAACCTGGCTGGTAGTTGGGATGGTAGCGGATTTTGAGAGGCGGGTATAAAACTCAGTTGCCCGGATATCCACGCCATCCCGGTAGCTTTGCCCATCCCAGTTCAGCGTCAGTGGTAGGACTGGGATGTTGTACCTATCTACGTATTCTTGCGGGAGATAGGCGCTTGAATCGGTTGCGATAATTACTTTGTCCATATTCACCTTTTATCTTGATAATATTAAGTATAGCACGTCCGCTGCGGGTTTGCCCCCCGGAAACAAGGCTGATAGAAGGTATGAACAAGCTTTCGCCGATAAAATACTTGCCTCAGTCGGGCAATCGAGCCGATGAATGCTGCCGTTTGCCAGGCGGAAAACGGAGCTCACCAAAAGCGCGGCGGGGAGAGGCGAAGGTCTCTTGACTGCCCTCAGGGGCGCCCAGCGGACGGATTTGGCGCGATCCCCACCCTGTCTTCAGAGCGGCGCTGAGGGCGCTCAACCCTCCCGAGGCGCTTTCAACCTCCGCGATTTACCGACGGCTTTGGCTTTGTTGTCACGATAATACGATATCTGATAGACTTTGAGAGATATGGAAACACCTTGAGAGCGGTTGAAGGGCTTTGCGTCAGGTTCTATTTTATAATCCCGCGTAATTCTCAGACAACAAAAGGAGTTGACATGCAATCTTTGGACAACAAAAAACAGGATTTGCCAAAAGATGAGCCAAACCCGCGCCCAGCGAAAAGGGACACAGTGGATATACCCATCATCCCGGGCGTCCCAAATAAGGCTCCAGCCGTCCTGGAGAAACCTTTCTGGATTTTGCTCATGGTTTTCTTGCTGGCGTTTCTGGTGGACCGCATCGTTTTTTATCACCAAACCGGCGCGCAGTGGGCGATATTCGTGAACACTTTGCTCGCGATTCTGTTCATATCTTCCGGGATGGAGCGCAAACGCATCCCTGTGCCGGCGATTCTTCTCGCCCTGGCAATTAGCGCCGCGGCGATTCTGACCATGTTCCGTTTGGAGGGGTTCACGCTTACCGCGCTGGTGTTCTTCAGCCTCTTCGGACTATTGTTGTTGGCTGTCAGCCTTCTGAATGGGCAAAGCTTCACCTACCGCATCCGGGAATACATTACCCAGGGTTTGCGTCTGGTAGGTTCGGTCTTGGTCGGGCTGCCGATGGGCTTGATACAGGCGGCGCAAACTTCCAGGGAGACGAAAAGAAGCGAGCCCGGCAGCGGTTCCAGGCGCGCTGGGGCGGTGTTGCGAGGAATCCTCATCGCGCTGCCGCTGGTTGGCCTCCTGGGGCTTTTGCTTGCCTCCGCGGACGCGGTTTTTTCCAGCCGCTTCTCCGTGCTGCTGGACTGGATTAAGCTGGATAAACCCGAAGAACTTGTTATGCGGTTTTTGTTTGTTTTAGGCTTAAGCTACGCTTTGTTCGGTTTCGTCTGGCACGCGCTTACCAAAACCGGTGAAAAGCTCCCGCTGGAACCTGATCAGCCGCTCGTGAAACCTTTCCTGGGGATGACCGAAAGCACGATAATCCTGACGGCGCTGAACGTTTTGTTTGCCGCCTTTGTCCTCGTGCAGATGAAGTATTTCTTCGCCGGCGCGCAGAATATTAACCTGGCAGGCTTTACTTACGCGGAATATGCCCGGCGTGGTTTTTTTGAGCTGGTGGTTGCCGCCATCCTTACGCTGCTTGTGCACTACGGGTTATCATCTTTTACCCGACGCGAGGACCGCGGACGGAAGACGCTCTTTTCATGCCTTGCCAGTTTGCTCTTGCTGCAAACCGGCGTTATGCTGGTTTCCGCTTTTCAGCGGCTCAGCCTCTACGAAGCTGCCTACGGCTTTACCCAATCCCGCCTGACCGCGCACGTGTTCATGGCTTTTTTGGGCATGGTTTTGGCGCTCTCGATAATTCTTGAGATTGCCCGCGCTTACAAGCGCCTGGCGTTCAGCTTGATGCTCGTTCTGCTGGCTTTCGGGCTGACGCTCGCTTTTTTGAACGTGGACCGCACTATCGCCAGACAGAACATCCAGCATGCCCAGGCTGGCGGCAAGCTGGACCTGGCCTACCTGGCAGGCAGCGGGCTCTCTGAAGACGCCGCGCCCGAGCTGTTTGCCGCCTTTGACGACCCAGCCCTCAAACCGGAATTGAAAAACGCGCTGGGCCTGGCGCTTTCCTGCCGCTCGGCGCGCTTCAAACAAGACAATCCGGAAGCGCCTTATTGGGCTTCGTGGCATGCCTCCCGCGCCGAAGCGGCCCGCTTGTACCTCAGCCGCCAGGATGAACTGGCTGAATATCCGCTGGAAAAATTCCAGGAAGGGGAGGGTTTTATGATCGCGGATGAGATGTTCATCTGCGTGTGGTCGGATTCCATACGATAAACGGCGAAATTGTAGTTCTCGTAAACGGAACGGCGCGCGGATTCTTCCGCGTGCCGTTTTACTCTTCTTCCGTATCCTGTATAATGAAGATATCCTGTTGGTTATGATCAGATTGGAGGAGAGATGAAGATTTCTAAATTCGTCCGTATTTTCATTGTCCTGGGACTATTAACGCTCAGCGCGGCGGCGTGTGAACTGCCGTTCTCGCCGCCTTCCACGCTGGATGTTGTCCAGCAGCTTGCGCAAACGCAAATGGCTTTGAGCGCCACGCAGACTTCCCTCGCGCCTGTTCCGACAGAAACCGCGCCGCCCGCAACCGCGGAACCCACCCAAGACATAAGCCAGACGCAAGACGCGCCTGCTGCAGGTACCACCCGCTACACCTTCGGGCATTTTCAATTTGACATGCCCGATTACCTGGCCCAAAGCCTCAACTATACTATCGTGCCGGCCGCGATGGGCGGGGAAGAATCTTTTCCGGGAGACACCCACCCCGAATATCTCAGCATCACTTTTAATGGGTATATCATCCAGGACGCGTTTCATAACCCGGAAATCCAGGTTTATCCGGTGGCTGAGTTTAAGAGTATCAGCCAGGGCGCGGCGGATAAACTTGACGCCCTGAACAACTTATTGGGAAGCCGCCCGCCAAGCATCCCCTTTAATATGGTTCTACCTTTCCTGCCTTTTTGGAACGCCGGTCAAATCTTTAACGCCCAGGCAAAATTCCTGGATTCTCCATCCGGCTCGGGCATTCGCTATCTTTCCATGTATGCCCAGGCGATTTACCCGGTGGATAATTACAATATTTTCTTTACTTATCAGGGATTCAGCGCGGATAAAACTTACTTCGTCAGCATGGTTTTGCCCATAAACAGCGCCGCGCTGCCAATGCAGGCGGCTACCCCGGCTGATTATGAAGCGTTTATGAATGACTTTTCCAATTACCTGCAGACAACCAGCGCCGCGCTTAATGCCGAAGCGCCAGACCGCTTTACGCCCTCGCTGAACGCTTTGGACGCGATGATTGCCTCTATCCGGTTCATCCCATAGGCCGGGTGGGCCCAGCTGGTGCGTGCTTTTTCATCAGACCCACGCGGGGAGCCACAAGGCTCCCCGCGATTCATTCCGGCAAACCGCATCCCCGACAAAGCCGCTCTGCTGAAGAAATATCGGTTATGATTACGACATGTTCATCCCAACTACTCCCGAAGAACTTAGAAGGCTGAACTGGACGGAGCTTGACGTCGTCCTGGTCAGCGGTGATACCTACATAGACAGCCCATATTCCGGCGCGGCGCTGATTGGGCAGCAGCTGATGCGCGCCGGCTACCGCGTTGGGATTATCGCCCAGCCGGACGTGGGGAGCGCGGTGGATATTACCCGCCTGGGTGAGCCGCGCCTTTTTTGGGGCGTCACCGCCGGTGCGGTGGACTCTCTGGTTGCAAACACCACGGCGCTGGGCAAACCCCGCCGCACGGACGACCACACTCCCGGCGGCTTGAATGACCGCCGGCCGGACCGCGCGACGATTGTTTACGCGAACCTCATCCGGCAGCATTTTAAGCGCACCGCGCCGATTGTTTTGGGCGGCGTGGAAGCTTCTCTGCGGCGCGTCACCCATTACGATTATTGGTCAGACTCTTTGCGCCGGTCGGTACTGCTGGACGCCAAAGCCGATTATCTGCTTTACGGCATGGCGGACATGTCCGTGTTGGCTCTGGCTGAGGCCTTACGGGACGGACAAGACCCGCGCGGCTTGCGCGGATTGGTCTACGCCAGCGCTGAAATGCCCGCGGATTATCTGGAACTGCCTTCATACGAAGAGGTTTGCGCGGATGACGACCGCTTCATCGAAATGTTTCACATGTTCTACGATAATAACGACCCAATCAGCGCGCGCGGTCTGGCGCAGCGTTACGGGGACCGTTATGTGGTGCAAAATCCGCCGCCGCCAACCCTGACCACTGAAGAGATGGACGCGGTTTACGCGCTGCCCTTTGAGTATGCCGTGCATCCCTATTACGCGGCGCAGGGCGAAGTGCGCGCCTTGGAAACCATCCAGTTTTCCATCCCTACGCACCGCGGCTGCTACGGCGAATGCAACTTCTGTGCGATTGCCGTGCATGAAGGTCGGCGGGTCACCTGGCGCTCCAAGGCAAGCATCCTGGCGGAAGCGCGCGCGATGCGGGACCGCCCGGGTTTTCGGGGCATTATTCACGATCTTTCCGGCCCGACAGCCAACATGTACGGTTTTGAGTGCCATGTTAAGGCGCACCGCGGCGCCTGCCAGGATAAGAGCTGCATCTACCCGCAGGTTTGCCCGCTGCTCGGCCTCACGCATGCCCCGCATACCGGCCTGCTGAAAGCCGTGCGGCAGGTGGAAGGCGTGCGTAAGGTCTTTGTTGGCTCTGGTATCCGGCATGATTTGGTGATGGCGGATGCAGAACACGGCGCGAGTTACATGGAAGAATTGGTCGGGCACCACGTCTCGGGTCAGTTGAAGCTTGCTCCGGAGCATTCGCAGCCCGCGGTGTTGAGGCAGATGCGAAAACCCGGCACCGACAGCCTGCTGGCGTTTAAGCAGCGCTTTGAGGCAATCAACCAGCGGCTTGGCAAAGAACAGTACCTGACCTATTACATCATCGCCGCCCACCCTGGCTGCAGCGATGGCGACATGCTCGCGCTGCGTCAATTTGCCAGCGAAAACCTTGGCGTGCTGCCGGAGCAGGTACAAATATTTACACCTACCCCTTCCACTTATTCCAGCCTGATGTACTACACCGGGAAAGACCCCTTCAGAGGAAAGCCTTTATTCGTGGAGAAAAGTCAGACCGGTAAAATGCGCCAGAAAGCAGCGATAACCGGATGGGGGAACAAAGGCAAACCGCTGCCAGACCCCGACAGGCAGCCCGCGCGCAAGCCTGAGCGGGCAGAAAGCCAGCGTCCGGAAAAGCCGCGAGCGCATGCGGACGAGCAAAAAGCCCAACGCGCGCCAATTATCCGGGAGGAAACACCCCTGAGCGCCCGCGATAACGCGCCAGTGGTGCGGGTTGTGCGCGATGACTTTGGAAGCTTCTTGCACAATCAGGCACCGGAGGGCTGGGAAGAGCGCAGAGCCAGCCGCGCGGATAAAGGAGGAGCAGACCGCCGGCAGGGGTATTCCGGCAGCAAAGCCCCGCGCCGTGAGGGTGAAAGCCGCGAACGTAAAGACTGGAAGCCGCGAGAAGGCGCGCCCGGCAGCAAGGCCCCGCGCCGGGAAGGCGAAAGCCGCGAGCGCAAAGACTGGAAACCGAGAGAGAGCTCATCCGGCAGCCATGCCCCGCGTCGGGAAGGTGAAAGCCGCGAACGTAAAGACTGGAAGCCGCACGAAGGCGCGCCCGGCAGCAAAACGCCGCGCCGGGAGGGCGAAAGCCGTGAGCGCAAAGACTGGAAGCCGCGAGAAGGCGCGCCAGGCAGCAAAGCGCCGCGGACGGGCGGAAAACAGCGCTCCCAGAGCAGTTATCACGGTGAGCGCGGCGGTAAACCCGGCTACCACAAGACTGGCAGCCGCGGCAAGTCCGGAACCGATTACCGCGCGGGAAACCAAAACCAAGACAGCCGCCCCCGGAAGAAAACCAAACCACGCGGAACCGGCGGAAATTCATCCTCAGATGAGCGCGCGTGAAAACTGACCTTATTCTTGATTTGCGGCTCATTCTGGGCACTGGTTTGCTAATCCTGCTGGGTGTGTTTTCGCTCGTGCTTATCAGCCGCATTCGCCAGCGGCGCGAACAAATGAACAGCGTTGAAAACGCGGCTCCGACTTACCCCTACCCTTATAAAGCTGTTTCTGAATACGCTGCTGGCGGGCTGCCCCAGACGCGGGACGAAAGGGGCGCGCTTATCGATCAGGCATACGCCCAATGGCTTGGTAACTTTTTGCTGCCAGACGCGGAAGCGGGCCGCGCCTTTGTGCGCACGGGAATTGACAGACACAGGCTGCGTTATCAGCTGACTGCCAACAGCTTTGCCCAGGCCGCCGGCATGCTGGTTTGTACGCTGCGGGCAGGGGCAGACCCCTTGGCTCAGACCCGTTTTGACGCGCTGCTCGCGTTTTGTCTCAGCCGACCTTCCGCCAATAACCCTGACCTGATGAGCTGGCAGGTGCTGCCAGACGTGGTTCCCGGCGCGCGCCTGGATGCCGACCCGTGCGCGGAGGCCTGGCTGGCGTTCGCGCTGCTTTGCGCGGCAGCCCAATGGACGCGCTCTTCCCGCTTCGATTACGCCCAACTGGCAGAGCAAAGGCTGGACGCGCAGCTCAAATGGATGAACGCGGAAAACCGCGGAAGCCTTGATACGAGGATTATTCCCCCCGCTTTTTCCCGGCTTTTCTGGCGTGTGAGCGGCAATGACGGGTGGCTAAACGCTGCCGCCCCCAAAAAACCGCGCAGAGGCGCGCAAACAAACAGCGCGGGAACGACCGCTGAAGAAGCTGGCATGCCAGACGCGGAAACCCAACGGGTTATCCTGGCGTTGGGCTTGGGTATGCTGCCTGAAACCTTGCGCCCGGAAGTCAGCTCTGGCTTTGGGCCGGATTTGGGCACCTGCCTTGAGGATTTGCGCACGCGTCTGGATGAGGCAGGCGCGGATGACGGCGGCGAACAGGCGCTTTTCAGCCCCCTGAGCCGGTTGGCTTGCTGCGCGGCAGCCGCCGCGAGCTTTGGCGGGGCGGAGCTCTCGCGCGCATACTGGGATACGCTCAGCCAGACCCAGGCGCGTTCTGGCGACGGACTCGGCGCGACCCTGCGCTTGCTGGCGATGATGGCGCTCAACGGGAATATTTGGTTTGACCAGGCTTTGGGCGAAGTGGCTGCTGATTGAAACCGAAGGCTGTGGGATAAACTTCGCGATTTGAGCTTGAAGCCTGCGAAAGAGCTCTTACAGATTTCACGTGATTCTTATGCGTGAGGTTTTGTCAATAGCCTGTTTTGAGATGCTCCTCTACTTAATCCGCGCGCGGCCAGCAGAACAACCCGGGTCCGGCCAAAAAAAGGATCTCACACCTGTGAGATCCTTTTAGGTCATCCGATGAAAGCGATGCGCTTGTTATGAGGCTGTATTCGCGACGATGACTTTGCTTTTTCGTCTTTTTTGATACACATCAAAAGCTACCGCGATAAGAAGGACAGTCCCCTTGACTACCGTCTGGGAAAAATCCGGAAAGTTGGCCAGCTGCATGGCATTGTTCAACACACCGATAATCAGGATGCCGACCATCAGTCCGAAAATGCTCCCCTCACCACCCTTAAAACTGACCCCACCTAGCAGCGCGGCGGTGAGGCAGTCGAATTCAAGCCCCTGCCCAGTGATTGTCTGGCCCGCGAAGACCCGCGAGAGCAGCAAAATCGTGGTAATTGAGGTGATAAAACCGCAAATCATGAACAGAATGACTTTCATCCTGTCAATATTTACCCCGGCCAGACGCGCGGCCTCCTCATTACCACCTAAAGCGAAAACTTTACGACCAAAATAGGTCTTTGTCAGGACAAACGACCCAATCAAGGCGACGATTATCAAGACGATGACCGGAACGGGTATCCCCCCGACATATCCCTGACCAAACCAGCGGAAGGAATCCGGAAAGCCCATGATATTGCGGGAACCGTTGATGATGTAGCCAAAACCTTTATAAATCGCCGAGGTACCCAGGGTGATAATCAGCGGAGCGATTTTTAACTTAATATAGAGCAAGCCATTAATTGTGCCAAGCGCGGTACCAACCAGCATAATCAGAGGAATGGCGGCTGACAATGGTAATTTCCAATCCGCCATCATAATTGCCAGAAGTACATTGCTAAAGACAATCTGTGAGCCAATGGACAGGTCAATCCCGCCGCTGATCATCACAAACATGAGGCCGACGGCGCTAATCCCCGCAAAAGAAATTTGGCGCACCAGGGTGCGAATGTTCCCAAAGGTCATAAAATTCGGCGCGATGAATGAAAATAAAACCAATAAAAATACCAGAATCACAAAAGGCACATTCTTTTTTAAAGCGGATAAGATTCTGCTCCCAAGATTATTTAATGTATCCGTTCGAGTGTCCATTAACTTTCCTCCGGCGATTAGTTTGACCCAGACGCGAGGTCGAGAATAACACGTTGATTGAAATTTTCTTTATGAACTTCCCCGGCCAATTTTCCTTCGCACATGACGAGTATCCGGTCGGACATACCCAACAATTCCTCCATATCTGAAGAAATCATCAGAATGGTCTTACCGTCGCCGGCCAATTCCGTCATGAGGTGATAGATTTCTTGCTTCGCGCCAACGTCAATGCCCCGGGTTGGCTCATCAAAGATCAGGATATCCGATTCCGCCGCAAGGGATTTTGCGAGGACGACCTTCTGTTGGTTCCCGCCGCTAAGATTTATGACCTGCTGATTCAGACTGGGTGTTTTGATGTTGATGCGTTCTTTATAGTGACTTGCGATTTCCTCTTCCTTTTGAGTGTCCACAATGCTGTGTTTCGAGATTCTTTTCAGAATTGGAAAAACAATATTCCATTTGACGGACATATCCAGGAATAAGCCTTGTCCTTTCCGATCTTCGGTCAGGAAGCCAATCCGATGCTTGATTGCGTCCAGAGGAGATGAGATTTTGGCAGGGCTCCCAAAAATCACAATTTCGCCGCGTTCGGCTGGCACTGCCCCAAACAGCAGCTGAGCTAATTCCGTTCGCCCGGCGCCTACCAACCCTGCGATACCCAAAATTTCTCCTTTTCGCGCCGCAAAAGAGATATCACGATTTCCGTTTCCGCTCAGGTTGGTAACCTCCAGCGCGATTTCGCCTTGTGGTTTTATTCTCGCGGGATAGGTTTCTTTTAATTCCCTGCCAACCATCAGATTGATAAGTTCCTGCCGGTTTGTATCCGCCGTGTTCACGGTGGTGACGAAACAGCCGTCGCGTAAAACAGTGACGCGGTCTGAAATGCGGAATACTTCTTCCAGCCGGTGTGAGATGTAAATGATTGTCACGCCTTGTTCTTTCAGCTGTTTGATAATCTTGAACATCAGCTCTATTTCCGACACAGTCAATGGAGCGGTGGGTTCATCCATGATCAGGATTTTGACTTTTTTCGAGACTGCTTTAGCGATTTCAACGATTTGCTGCTCCGCGATTGACAGGTCTTGCACCATAGAACGAGGGCTGAGATTTACATCAAATTTTGCCAATACCGCGGCGGCCTTTTTTTCAATATCTTTAGCGCTGAAAAGCGCGGACTGTTCGTTTTTTTCGCATAGAAAAATATTTTCTGCCACAGACAGGGCTGGTACCAGGTTGAACTCCTGATATATCACCTCGACCCCGAGTTCCCTTGAAATATGGGGGCTTATCTTCCGAAACGCATGTCCGTTAATTGTGATTAGGCCTGAATCAATATCAATTGCCCCGGCAACTGCCTTTATCAGCGTGGACTTACCCGCGCCATTCTCACCCAGCAAGGCGTGGACCTCTCCCTCCAGAAAATTGATGGAGACTTTATTCAAAGCTAAAACACCAGGATACCTTTTAGTGATATTTTCCAGAGATAAAACGACTTTGGGATCCATTCCAATTAACCTCAGTTTCTAATGAAGGGGGCTGTGGCACCCCCTTCATTAAGGGTAATCCAAAAGAAAAAAAGTTATTTCAGTGTGGAGAAATCACAATGGATTGGCTCAAGGGCGTCGTTGATGATGTTGGGGTACTCAACACCCTGCAGCATCTTCTTAATCTGCTCGTAGGTAGCAACATCAAGCGCGGTTCCTCCGATGGCTACAAAGCCTTTATAAGGATCCTGGCAGCTGGTGACAGTTGGGATCATGGAGGGATCCATATCTCCGGCGAAGACGCCGTACTTCATGACGTCGACATTCGGCAGCGCCTTGACAGCGTTGGCGATACCCTGGGCGTGAGCGGTTGATTGGGCGAGGAAAACTTTGACGTTTGGATTAGCTGTCAGGACGTTTTCAGCCGCGGCCTGCCCGACGGGTATGCTGTCACCGCTGATGTCCTGATGCGCGACAAGTTTCACCTTCGGACAAATTTCCGTGATAGTTAAGTAGCCCTGGTCGCGCAGATACATGCCGACATTCGAGCTTGCGGAGCCGATAATAGCTGTTTCAACAGATCCATCCGCGGCTTCCGGGTAAACGGATTCAATGAAATCGCAGGCCATCCTGGCAACTTTTTGGCCGTCCTCATATTGGCTGGTATGCATAATCGAATCAAACGGTGCCAGCTTCTGGGGAGGAACACCCATAACCGGTATACCGGCAGCCTTGACCTGCTCAATAGCGGGCAGCAGCTGGTCAATTTCTCCAGCCGCCATGACGTACATAAAATCTACTTTCATGGAAATGCAGTTCTCAATCTGGTCGAACTGCTGGTTTAAACCACCTTCATCTGCTCCGTAAACCAATACTTCTACACCATCCGCCTTGAACTGCTCGGTCACAGAGGTTGCGACGCCATTCAGGAAGGGATTAGCAAGCGAAGGAATGATATAGCAGACTTTCTTTCCTTTGATATCAAATGGTGAACCAGGCTTTGCCGGGATCATGGTAACAATTGTGTCTTCCGCAGGTTCGGTTGATTCGACGACAGGAGCTTCAGTTGCTTTTGCACCGCACGCGGAAGCCAGAAGCATCGCAATAATGATAATTGTCAATGCTATTAAGGACTTGGTTTTCATTATCTTTCTCCTTATAAGCTGTCATGGGTGAGTTGGTTTGTTATGAGGGGGTACATATTTGCAAATCCGGGTGCCACCTTCCTTTCCTTCTTTACTTTGAACGCAGATAAATTTGAAGCAAAGAAATATATTTGAGTCTGCCTGACAATCATCATGCCAAACGCATAAAAAACAGGCTGCCAGACACATTACTGTGCTCAAGAGGGCACAAAACAGAAAACTGGTTTACGAATGAAAATGAAACACAGTTTCACAATAGTGTAATCTAACCGCGCTTTGCTGTCAATCAAATAATCCATAAGAAATCGCAATTGCATAGTCGCAGCCGCGCCTCACCCGAGGCCGGGTTGCTGGCCCATTCGTAACGTCGCGATCGTCAAATTCCTCATGCGTGCCAGAGCGAGCTGTTTTCGCCAAGGAGGGGGCCGGGCTTGCCAGGACGCGTTCGAAGTTTTACGCTTGATGGATTGCTTTAGCGCGCTTCAGACGCCGTTCTCTTCAGGATGAGATAGAAAGCGGAATATTAGTCCGGTTTGTTCTTACCGGAACGGAAGATACCTTGGTTACATCACATTGACCGTGCGTACTTCTACGCGCGGCAGCATCTGATGCAGTTCCTCGAGCGTCGTGGAGGACAAACGTTCCGTTGAGATGACG
>JAKQFH010000012.1 GCA_029556265.1 Chloroflexota bacterium
CTTTTTTGGCGTGCGGATTCAACGATTGTATAAAAGCTAACAGGATGATCCAGACTGATATAGGTCGAAGCTGGATATAAATAGATCTCCGACCCTTCAACATTGAAAATATCCGTAAACACGGCGTTCAAGGCTTTTTTCTCTGACACCTGGCTAATAAGCAAGCTGATCAGCTTATCACTGATAATGAAATCTTCAGCACTTGAAACTTCAGCCAGGTTACGGTTACGGATATCAAGGATCTCGCTGACAATCGAAAAACAGTAATTTGGATTATGCGCCGAGATGTCGCGAAGGTGAAGTAAAGTTATCAATGTTTTGGAATCGGCGACCTGAATTGGCAAGTAATCTTTGTAACTGACAATTATGATGTGATTAAACTTGGAGAAATCCAGAGTGTCCAACATCTGCCGATCAGTGGTAACGCCATTGCGAAAGAGAACTTTTGACCTTTTTAATTTGAGGTCTCCCCATAAAGCATCTTGTCTGACCAGATCAATATTGGCTATCACCAGGATGCTTGACCTGGAGCCCAGGTAATTGTCCAATTCTCTCAGGATCTTGGCAGCATGGCGATTCCAACCCAACATCAGCACTCTTTCACTTCTTTTTGGAAACTCCTTTTTATTTTTTATGGCTTTCGGATCAAGTAATTCGACTTGATCTCCGGAGAGGCAGATCTTGTTATCATCCTCAGCAATCAAAAAAACCTGATCACCAGCTTCAATCACTGTACCCATTGGTGGATTTAACTGAGGGGCCTGTCCAAGTCTTTGGATTCCCAAAACAGCATTCTTCTCAAAGAGGTTTAATATCTCCCCAAAGGTTTTTCCCTCCAGGTCCGGGTGTGTAAAGAAATATATCTCATCACCTGAGAAATCCAGAAGATCGGTATAGATCAAAGAAAGACCGGGTTGGTGACAGGTCTGAGCTACCACCCTAGCCACAATATCCTCAGTCAACAACCACTCCACTTCATCGCCCCCAACGACCTGGGCAACGGCATAATTATTACCATTTCTGAGCTCAGCCACTATATGGTATTTGGTGCCCGGGGGAACGGGAGTCCGCTTGATCGCCAGGACTGTTTTCAACACTTCAGCATCCGGGTCCTCAATGCCTGGTGAGAGGATAATAATAGACTTGCTAGTCGCCAAACTTAATAATGCCAGCGATGAAACCTCCATCGGTGATCCGGTTCGGCAAACAATGTGCGTGTGACCAATATTGTGCACCCTTTCACGAATTTGCTGTTCCATCAAGCTTTTATTCTCATCCCCCATAATGACTATGCACCTCTTGGCTTGATTGAAATTCGCCAAACAAAGTTCTTCCACAATAGTAAACACCTGGTCATTCCAGCCTAGAATAACCGTATGACCCTTCTCAATCACCTTGGATCGACCCTGGCTAAGCGCTTCAAGGCGACCTTGAAGGCCATTGTTGATAACGCTAATCAATGCACTGATGATAAAAATACCACCCAACGTTACAAAAAGCATGATCAGGCGAAATCCCCATCCTTGATCACCACCCATAGTGCCAGGATCAAGTGCACGCATAAGGCTCATCCAAAGAGCATCACTCATCTTCGGCACGTCCTCACCAGCTGGTGATATTCGTAATAAGACCAATATTACCGCTGCAATAAAAACAATAAGAAATGAAACAATCGCT
The DNA here is from genome assembly GCA_029556265.1 of Chloroflexota bacterium. Classification (GTDB taxonomy): domain Bacteria; phylum Chloroflexota; class Anaerolineae; order Anaerolineales; family Anaerolineaceae; genus Mesolinea. Next base: position 1,678 of record JAKQFH010000012.1, read on the forward strand.
AACCAGAAGAGCAGGACACCAGGACCCCGTGAAAACATGTTGTCAATTTTGTATTGGAGTTTGTCTTTGTGTGTGATCTTTTCATCCATATTTACTCCTTTCTTGTCAGTGATGTCGGTGATTTGTGCCAAAAATGGTCTCTTTGTGTTAATTATCAGGCTATATCGCATGAAGTTGGTGTTTTAAGCCTTGGTGGTATCAGCTTTGTTTTTCTTTCGAAAAGACTCCTTAGGTAAACCTATCACTAAGTTTACTTCTCCCGTCACTATTAAAAATATACTATAAAAGGCGAATTTAGGTGAAGTTGAGGGACAAACGATTCGATTATGTTGTGAGATGAATGTGTATCGTCTTAGTTCGAGAATTCGTAAATAGAAAATTCCTTCAACTAAATACTGTGATGTATTGGCTCCTTAGTCAACCTTTTAACCGGATCATTGCCAGTCAAGATAAAAGTCATGAAGAATCGAGAATACACGGTTGAAGAACGTAAAGCTATCCGAGACCGACTTGAAGCAGGGAAAAAGGCTAAACAGAAGAATCTTGAACTTGAAACTCTGGAAATCGTCGATTTATTAAAATCACAACCTGTTGCATGAGAATGATGAGCATGTCGTCACTAACAGTAAACGAATTTATATGTTCAAATACGGTTACTAAATAACCAAAGTTTATGAGAAGAATCTTTTCAGATCCAAAGGATTATATACAAATAGATCAGAAAACCCAATAAGGTTGAATCAAATACATCGAGTGAAAGTGGAATAATTCCATTAAACAAAACATGGCGAGGCTGGGATTTGAACCCAGAACCAATGGCTTATGAGTCCACTGCTCCACCGTTGAGCTACCTCGCCCAATGCGCAAAGATATTACCTGATTCAGCCCAAAATGTCAACAGAAAGCTCTTCTTCCCAGTTTATTATCCTGCATATTGACTGCGCGAGGCCCGTATGACACAAGAAGGTTTTTATATGATTGACATTTCCGACGTGACGAAACACTCTGCTTCCGCGACGCGAACCTTGACCAAAAGGCAAAAACAACAAGCTCCCCGTCCCCGGGGAGCCAGGAATACTTATCTTTCCAGCGTCTTAAATCAACCCGACTTCTTTCCCAACTTTGGCAAAGACGTCCAGCACGTGCTCCAGCTGGCTTTGCGTATGCGTGGCCATGTAGCTCGTGCGTAGCAGCTGCCGTCCGGGCGCTGTGGCCGGGCTGATGACCGGATTGACAAACACGCCGCTGTCAAAGAGCAGCCGCCAGGTGCGGAAGGTGGTCTCGTCATCGCCGATAATAATCGGCACAACCGGCGTGCATGAATGCCCGGTATCAAAGCCCAATTGGCGCAGGCCCGCCCGCATAAACTCCCCGTTCCGATTTACCATGTCAACGCGTTCCGGCTCTTCCCGCATGATTTGCAGGGCGGCTAAAACCGTCGCGGTGTTTGCCGGAGGAATGCTGGCGCTGAAAATGAGGCTGCGCGCGTGGTGTTTAATGTAATCAACCACCGCGAAGTCGCCCGCGATGAAACCACCGATTGAAGCCATGGACTTGCTGAATGTTGACATAATCAAATCAACCTTATCGGTCAGACCAAAATGTGCCGCGGTTCCGCGCCCGCCGCCCAAAACGCCAAAGGCGTGCGCGTCATCCACCATAAGGCGGGCGCCGTAGCGCTCGCACAAGGCAACCACCTCAGGCAGGGGAACGATATCGCCCTCCATGCTGAACAGACCGTCCACCACCAGCAATTTACCTTTATCTCCGGGCAGGCTCTTGAGCACGCGTTCAAGATGCTCCATATCGTTATGGCGGAAGCGCTCAATCTTTCCACCGCTCAACAAAGCCCCGTCGACGATGCTGGCATGGTCTTCTTTGTCAAGAATGACAATATCACTCTTGCCAACCAACGCGCTGATGGTGCCCAGGTTCACCTGCATACCGGTGGAGAAAACCAAAGCGGCTTCCTTGCCGACCCATTCCGCCAGCTCCCGTTCCAGCGTTTCAATCAGGGTCATGTTCCCGTTCAAGAAGCGTGAGCCCGTACAGCTGGTTCCATATTCCGCGATAGCGTCCATAGCAGCCTTGCGCACCTTCGGGTGCGTGGTCAGCCCAAGGTAGTTGTTGGAGCCGCACATGATAATTCGGCGCCCCTCATACAACACTTCCGTACCCTCATTTTTATCCAGGGGAATAAAATAGGGATAAGTACCTTTCTCCCTGGCTTCGTTTGCGTATTCAAACCCGTAACACTTGTCAAAAAGATCCATTTCACACTCTTTCAATAATGAAAATAATTGATAGACGAATAGCGCGATTATAACCCATCCCGGTTTATTGCAAAAGTTTGGCTTATAAGCATGCTATACTTATACCTTACAAAGCCAGGCATATTAAAAGAAGGAACAAGCCATGAAGAAGACCATCCTCATCATTACCGCGCTTCTGCTCTTAAGCGCCTGCAACATTCCTAACTCCGCCGAACCTACTCAGGATTTGATTGGCACCGCAGTCGCGGTCGCCCTCACGAACGCGCCAACCAACACCCCAATCCTTTTCACACCCGCTCCACCCACCGCGCAGCCTATCCCTCCGACCGAAACCGCCACGTCGGTCCCCACCGAAACGCCAACCGCGACGCCCACCCCAACCCCAACCTTAAACCCGCAAGACCCGGCTCTCCAGTATGGCACCCCCGACAAGGTCGAGAATTTTTCAACGGTGACCGGTGCCTGGAATTATGAGGATGACTGGTCAAGCTGGAACGTGCATGACGGCTTCCTTAATATTTACTCCAAAGGCACACCTTATTGGCACAGTTGGTACACCACCGGCGCGCAAATTAAAAATTTTTACCTTGAAGCCGAACTGACCATGCCCAACTGCTCTGGGAAAGACCGCATCGGTCTGGTATTTCGTCTGACGGAAGGCAACCGCTTCTACTTTATGGGTCTCACGTGCGACGGCACCTGGGGTTTCAACCGCTACACCGCCTCCAACGCCTCCGAAACTATCCTTCAATACCAAACCTCAGACAAAATCCGCCCGGCAAACGAGACCAATCGCATCGGTGTGCTCGCCAACGGGAACAGCTTCGCGTTCTACATCAACGGCGCCCTGGTTGGCTCGACTACTGATGATACTTACCCCGGCGCTGGCACAACGGGTTTTGTTTCAATGTCGGCTGGCACTGTAAATTTCAAGACCAGCGTGGATGTGCTGCGCTATTGGGTTCTGCCTTAGCTCAGTGAGTTTGGGTCAATCCAGGCGGCGCTGCGAGCTCTTTTGCCGCGCACGCATCAATAGAATAATTGGTGAGGTGGTTTCAGTATGGATACCGGGTACATGAAAAATGCTCAACTGGACGGCGATTCATTTCTGCTGGAAGGCAGCAATATTGGCGTGGTTCTCTTTCATGGTCTGACTGCCACAACAGCCGAGGTGCGCCTGCTGGGAGAATACCTGCATGGGCAGGGTTATACCGTCTCAGCCCCACTGCTGCCAGGTCACGGAACCCACCCCGACGCGCTGAACCGCACCAAATGGCAGGAATGGTATGGGAAAGCGGAAGAAGCTTTCCTCGAAATGCGTCAACGCAGCGCCAGGGTCTTTATCGGCGGAGAATCCATGGGCGCTTTGCTCGCGCTCCTGATTGCCAGCCGCTACGAGCAGGTTTCAGGCATTGTGCTGGCTGCCCCCGCGCTAAAAATCCGGAAGCTGAAAGCTGCCTTCGTGCTGCAATATTTCATCGCCCACCTGGATAAACACCAGGCAGAAGACAACCTGCCCTGGAAAGGTTACAACGTCTATCCGGTTAAAAGCCTGGTCCAATTGGGAATACTTCAGAACGTGGTCAAAGAGGAGCTTCCGGCGGTGAACCAGCCGCTGCGGGTGTTCATCGGCGGGAAAGACAAAAGCGTGCCGCCCGAAAGTGGAAAAATAATTGTCGAACGGGTTAGCTCTCAGGATAAAAAGCTGGTTTGCATGGAAGAGTCCCCGCATGTGATGCTCCTGGCGCAGGAGCGCGAGAGCATCTTCGCGGAGACAGGCGCTTTCATCCGGGAACTGGTCAACCTCGCCACGGAGTGAACTTTTCCCGGCAGTTAGCCGCGGCCCTCACCCGCTCCAAATCGAATACTTTGCAATAATCGCCCATTTTTGCAAAGTTAATTGACGCATATTCCTCGCGCGTGTATACTAATTCTCCGTCTTTGTGTATGGATTGCTGCCATTATTTAAGCTTGGATAAATTTAATGAAAACAACTGTGTCTGATTACCCGCGGCTTGACCCAAAATCCGTGGTGAAGAGTAAAAACGGTCTCACCGCTTTATGGCGATTAATGTCTGGCTATCATCGGCATTATCTCGTGGCTGCCTTGATGCTGACGATTTCTGCCACCGCCCGCGCTGGCATTTACCTGTTTCTGGGTTGGTTTGTGGATCATATTCTAAAGGAAGGCCGCTTCGGAAGCGAACTGCTGCTCTCCGCAGCCGGCTTTATGGGTCTGATACTTATTCAGGCTACTTCCGGCTTCCTCAGCAACCAGCTGGCTGCCCAAACCGCTGAAAGCAGCACCCGCCGCCTGCGCGACCTGCTCTTCGACCATATCCAGCGCTTGTCGTTCGCTTATCACGCGGAGGCTAAAACCGGCGACCTGCTCGAACGCGCCTCTTCTGACGTAGATACGCTGCGCCGCTTTATCAGCGACCAGGCAATTGGCGTGGCGCGTATCATCGCGATTTTTATCATCAACTTCACGGCAATTCTGCAAATTAACACGCGGTTGGCTTTGGTGTCCATCATCATCGTGCCGGTCACCCTGGTGGTGTCCATCCTGTTTTTCCGACAGCTGTCCAAAGCTTTTCAAGCTTATCAGGAGCAGGAAGCGGTTATCTCCACCAACCTGCAGGAGAACCTGAGTGGGGTGCGGGTGGTAAAAGCTTTCGCGCGGCAGGCTTACGAAATTGATAAATTTGAGAGGAATAACTACGAAAAACTCAAACGCGGCCGAAAGCTGAATCTGATGCACTCTCTTTTCTGGCCGATTTCAGACACCTTATGCGCGGCGCAGATGATTGGCAGCAACATCATGGCAGCCTTCATGGCAATCGATGGCGTAATCACCCTTGGCAACTATATGTCTTTCACTGGTTTGCTGGGCTGGTTGATTTGGCCTATCCGCAACCTCGGCCGGCTGATAGTGGATACATCCCGGGCTCTGGTCTCGCTCAACCGCGTGACGGAAATACTGCGGGTTGCCGAAGAACCGCTCTTCGAAGGCTCTCTCATGCCCGCGGAAGGCGTCCAGGGGAATATCCGCTTTGAGCATGTGAGTTTCGCGTACGAACAAGACCGCCCCGTCCTGGAAGACATTTCGTTTGAGTGCAAGGCAGGACAGGTGGTGGCGCTGCTTGGCTCAACTGGTTCAGGGAAGACCTCTCTGGTGAACTTGCTGCCGCGCTTTTATGACGTCACCGACGGCAGCATTCTATTGGACGGCGCCGACCTGCGGGTATATCCGCGGCACTACCTGCGTTCGCAAATTGGCATCGTGGAACAGGAGCCTTTCCTTTTCTCCTGCAGCATCCGCGACAACATCACCTATGGAATTACGCGCGAGGTCAGTCAGGCTGAAATTGAACAGGCAGCCCGGGAAGCGGCTGTCCATGATGTCATTATGGAATTCGCGGATGGCTACGACACATTGGTCGGTGAACGCGGGGTAACCCTTTCCGGCGGGCAGAAACAGCGCGTGGCAATCGCCCGGACGCTGCTAATTAACCCGAAAATACTCATCCTTGATGATTCAACCTCTTCAGTGGATATGGAAACCGAGGTGCAAATCCGCCAGGCGCTCCAGTCGTTGATGGAAAACCGCACCACCTTTATCATCGCGCACCGCATCCAAAGCATTATGAGCGCAGACCTGATTCTGGTCTTCGACCAGGGCAAAATCGTACAATCCGGCAGGCACGAGACGCTGATTCAAGAGCCGGGCATCTATCAAAGTATCTACGAGATTCAAACGCGCATCGACAGCGCGCTGCAAGAGGAAATTGACCGTGTCCACGTACTATGACGAAAATGAATTGGATGACAACGTTCCAATTAAAGGCAACGTCCTGAAACGTTTGTTCGGCGCGCTGCGTCCGCATTGGAAACCCCTGCTCGGCGGGGTGCTTGCCATTGTGGTCGTCTCGCTGCTGGATGCCTACTTCACGATTCTGAGCAAACGCATTATTGACGAAGGCATCCTGCTTCAGGATAAGGCTGCCGTGCTGCGCTTTTTTGGCATGTACGGCGCGATTGTTGTCGTCCAGGCAGTTGGCGTGTTTTTCTTCATTTTTCTGGTTGGCGTGCAGGGCGAGGGCGTGCGGTACGAGTTGCGCAAGCAGCTGTTTAATCATCTGCAGCAGCTCTCACTTTCATACTTCAGCAACACCCCCCTCGGTTGGATTATGTCGCGGGTTACATCCGACACGGAAAAAATGGCGGAGCTGCTGACCTGGGGAATTATCGACACAACCTACGCGGCAGTGAGCATCGTGGTTTCTGCCGTGTTTATGTTCTCGATAAATTGGCAGTTGGCATTGATTGTTCTTTTGTCCTTGCCTGCGATGATGTACGCTGCCCTAAAATTCCGAACGCGAATTTACCATCACTACCGGCTGTCGCGCAAAGCGAATTCGAAGATGACTGCCAGCCTGAACGAAAATATCACCGGCGTGCGTGTGGTTAAAGCCCTGCGGCGCGAAGACCGCAACCTCCAGGATTTTAAGGCGCTCTCAACCGCCATGTATCGCTCCAGTTACCGCGCGGCATACCTCTCGGCCCTGTTTCAGCCGACCATTCAGGTGATTAGCGCTGTTTCCCTGGGTCTCATCCTGTGGCGCGGCGGCATTAAAGTGGAACTTGGCAGCATGACCATTGGCGGCTTGCAAGCTTTCGTTTCCTATATCATGATGATTCTCTGGCCAATCCAAGACCTGGCGCGGGTCTACGCGGACATGCAAAACGCGGTGGCCTCTTCCGAACGCGTGTTCTCGTTGATAGACACCCAACCAGGCATTCATAACCGCCCGGATGCCGTAAGCGCCGCTTCGCTGGCCGGCGACATTGACTTTGAAGGGGTTTCCTTCCGTTATGAGGAAGACGAACCGGTTATCCAGAATCTCAGCTTCCACATTCCATATGGTCAGACCGTGGCTCTGGTGGGCCCTACTGGCGGCGGGAAAACCACAATCGTGAACCTGCTCTGCCGCTTCTACGAACCAACCGAGGGCGTCATCCGGATTGCCGGCACGGATTACCTGAACCTGACGCTGGAAACGATTCAATCGCGGATTGGCGTCGTTTTACAGACCCCGCATCTCTTCTCTGGCAGCATCCGCGAAAACATCCGTTATGGAAAGCTGGACGCGACGGATGAGGAAGTTGAAGACGCGGCAAAGCTGGCAGGCGCTCACAACTTCATCACCCATTTTGAACATGCCTATGAGCAGAATGTTGGCGAAGGCGGTAATTTGCTATCCGTCGGACAAAAGCAGCTGATTAGCATCGCGCGCGCCATCCTTTCCAACCCGGATATCTTCGTGATGGACGAGGCTACCAGCTCGGTAGACACGCTGACCGAGGCGCTTATCCAGAACGGTATGGAGAAATTGATGACCGGTCGCACCAGCTTCATCATCGCGCACCGTCTCTCCACCATCAAAAACGCGGATGTCATCCTTGTTATCCGGGATGGTCAGATAGCGGAAAGCGGCAACCATAAGTCGTTAATGCTCCTGAAAGGGCACTATTATAAGCTCTACACCCAACAGTTCCGGCATGAACTTGAAACGCAGCTGGACCCATACCTGGATGCTCCCGCGGTTCCCGGGCTGAATTAGGGCAAACAAGCATGCGATTCGCGGTCAACTATTCGGTCCCCATGGCAAAGCTCCTGCAAGAAGGCGCGCTCAGCTGTGATTTGCTGAAGTGCCCGGAGTGGGAAGGTATTGTCGCAGCCGCCCGACCGCTGCGGCCGGTGCACGTTCACTTTGAAATCGTGGTCGGGAACGGCGGTTTTGAACATTTGGACTTCCGGCTTATCCGGGAAATGCTTGCCAGTACCGAAACGCCCCATCTGAACTGCCACCTGCTGAGCCGCCCGGAGTTGGACCCATCAAACCGGGCAGACCGCAAGGCGCTGCTCGAAGACTGGGTGGCAGGCATGACCTACCTTAAATCCCAGGTGCCCGGCTGTCCGCTCGTCGCAGAGAACCTGCCCTACATTCCTGGTTTTTACGGTGGGGAAGCCGGCGCCTCGCCGGAAATCATCGCGCAGGCGCTTCAGGAGGCGGACGCGGGCTTGTTGTTTGACCTCTCGCACGCCCGTATTTGCTGCCATTACCTCGGTTTGGATATTAAAGAATATACCGCCAGCCTGCCGATGGATAAATTGGCTGAACTGCACATAACCGGGCTGCGCTTTTACAGCGGTTACCTGAGCGACCATTTTGAGCTGCGCGGTGAAGATTGGGAAGCGGTCGAATGGGCGCGGGCTCAAATTCGCGCGGGCGTATGGCGAGAGCCGGAAGTTGCCGCTTTTGAATACGGCGGCGTTGGAGAGGTTTTTGGCTGGCGAACCCAGGAATGGGTGCTGCGGGAGCAGGTGCCGCGCCTGGCAGAGCTATTTTCGTAAGCCGGCTTCTTAGCCTGCCCGCTTTAATCCAAACAGGCGAACGCGGCCAGGCTGCGTGGATAAATTCTCTCTTTGGTTAAACGCGGCGGCTTTGGGGCCGCCTGCGTCAATCGTTTGAATACGGATATCACCTCAACTTACACGAGGCGGCGATTTACGTGCGCGCCGCGCTCACCCTTTAGTGTTCACCAGCAATCCCCAGTGACAAGCCACCCGAAAGCCTGCCAAGGCTGTGCCCCGCGGGGTTAATCTCATTAAGTTGGCAGGCATAAAAATGGGTAATTCAGAAATTCAGGTTAAGGTTGATAAAAAAATCCCGAAATTTCCTTATAGGAGTGGTATAATCCTTCGGCTAATATGGAAACACAGCTGGAAGATAAACTCAAAATTATTCTCGGGCACTTTGCGGAGCTCGAACTAAAACTCGCCGAGGCGGGTTCCGACTACCAACTGGTGGCGGAGCTTTCCAAAGAGCGCTCAGAACTTGAGCCCGTGGTCAACCTTGCCCAGCAGTATAACGCCGCCCATTCTCAACTGGAAGAGACAAAAGCCCTGCTTGGCAGCGCTGAAGGCGAAATGCGCGAACTCGCCGAACAGGAGCTTCAGGAGCTCAGCGAACAGCTTGACCGGGTTCAGGCTGAATTGCGCTCCCTCCTGGTCCCAAAAGACCCGCGCGACAACCGCAACGTTATCATAGAAATTCGGGCCGGCACTGGCGGCGATGAAGCCGCCCTCTTTGCGGCCGACCTGCTGCGCATGTACCTGCGCTATGCCGACTTGCATCACTACAAGACCGAAATCCTCTCCGCAAATGAAATCGGCATTGGCGGCTATAAAGAAGTCACTTTCTCGGTGAAAGGCAAAGGCGCCTATTCCCGTCTGAAGTTCGAATCCGGCGTGCACCGCGTCCAGCGTGTGCCTGAAACCGAATCCCAGGGGCGCATCCACACGTCCACGGTTACCGTGGCCGTCCTGGCAGAAGTTGAAGACGTGGAGATTGATATCCCCGAATCGGATATTCAGGTGGATGTGTACCGTTCTGCCGGCGCTGGCGGGCAAAACGTTCAGAAGAACATGACCGCCGTGCGCATCACCCACCTCCCGACCGGTATAGTCGTCGCCTGTCAGGACGAGCGTTCCCAGCTGCAAAACCGCCTGCGCGCGATGGGCGTGCTGCGGGCGCGTTTGTATGAAATTGAACACCAAAAGCGCCAATCTGAACAGGACGCCACCCGACGCTCCCAAATTGGCACAGGCGAACGCAGCGAGAAAATCCGCACCTATAATTACCCGCAATCGCGCGTGACCGATCACCGCATCAATCAGTCCTCCTTCAACCTGGCGGGCGTGATGAGCGGTACGGAATTGGATACCTTCATCGATGAGCTGCAGTTCGCCGACGAAGCTGACCGCCTGGCGAATTATGAAACTTCCGACTGACGCAAGCCTGGCGGAACTCCAGCACGCGCTTCAACAACAACTCCCTCCCAACCTTGACGATACAAACGCGAGTGCGCTCGTCTTGCTTTCGCATGTATTACAAACTCCCAAGACCTGGGTGCTGGCACACCCTGAAGCCCGACTCAACTCCGAGCAGCATCAGCGCTTCGTGAAGCTGGTTCAGCGCTTCGCGGAGGGCGAACCGCTCCCGTATCTGACGGGCAGACAGGAATTTTTCGGCTTGGAATTTAAGGTCTCTCCCGCGGTGCTAATCCCCCGACCGGAAACAGAACTCCTGGTGGAAGAAGCCCTGGCTTGGCTGCGCGCTCAACCAGACCCGCTCAGCGCGCTGGACCTGGGCACCGGTTCCGGCTGTATCGCGGCAGCGCTGGCCAGCCGCCTACCCTCCCTGCGCGTCACGGCTCTGGATATCTCCGCCGACGCGCTGTCTCTCGCCGCGGAAAACGCCCGCGCTTTGCGGGTGTCGGAGCGGGTCACCTTTATGCAAGCTGACCTTATCCCTTCGGCGCTCCCCAGGTTCAACCTCATCTGCGCCAACCTCCCTTACATTCCCACGCATCAGCTTAGCGCGGTGAACAGCCTCCCCTATGAGCCCGCCCAAGCCCTGGATGGCGGCACGGACGGCTTGCGTCTGCTGAGGCGTTTTTTCAACCAGGCGCCGCGCCATCTTTCTCCGGGCGGTCTCTTATTGGCAGAAACCGAAGCTGATTTGGGCGCCGAAACGCGTTCACTCGCGCTGGAAGCTTTCCCCGACGCTCAGGTAGACCTGCTCAAGGACCTTAACCAACGGGACCGGCTGGTGCGGGTACAATTGGCATGACAGGAAACAACGAATGCAAACCCGCGTCCTTTCCACAGAACACCCGCAGGCATTAGACCTGGCCCTGGAAACCTTGCGCGCCGGAGGCCTGGTTGTGTTCCCGACCGATACCCTGTATGGGCTGGGCTGCAATCCAAACAACTCTGCCGCGCTGGCATCCCTATATGCCGCCAAGAACCGGCCAACCCTGAAAGCCATCCCAGTTCTGATTGGCGAGACCGGGCAGCTGCAAAACCTTATCACCGCGCTCCCGCCGATTGCCGCCCGCCTGATAACCCGCTATTGGCCCGGCCCGCTCACCCTTGTGCTGCCCCGGAACCCCGCCCTGCCGCCCGAGCTTACCCCATACCCAGGCCTGGCGGTGCGCATGCCCAACCACCCCTTCGCGCTCGCGCTGCTGCGGGCGGCCGGTCCATTGGCAGTCACCAGCGCGAATATCTCTGAACACGAAAACCCGCAAGACGCCGCGGGCGTCCGCGCGCAGCTGGACGGCAAGGTGGAATTAATCCTGGACGGCGGTCGACTCAGCGGCGGCACGGCTTCAACAATAATCGACTGCATGGACGCTGAACCGAAGCTGCTCCGGGAAGGCCCCATTCGTTTTGAAGACGTTCTGACATCCCAGGCTGAAGATTGACCGTCCGGGAATTGACCCGCGGCTAAAAACCGGTTTTTGCGAACTGACAAATGGCATGCGCAGGCAAAAAAGCCGGAGGAATGCCTTCCCTTCGCCCGGTTATCCAACCCCAAAAATTATTTTCCCGGAATTTTCCGTCTGAGCGCTCCCACATTCATATCGGGAGAGAGCGAATGTTATTCCCAGGCGCGGGAGAAGGCAAGCGCGGCTGTTACTCCCCCCTTCACCAGGCCGCCCTTAAAACAAACAAGCTGCCCGGATTGCCGGGCAGCCTGTGGGTATGTTCCAGAAACCGGTCTTATTCTTTAGGCTCTGTTTGGGCTTTTTCCGCCGCGGCTGCTTTTCGGGCTGCCTTGCGCTTCTTCGAAGCCCGGACAATCAGGTAAATAATCAGCCCAATCGGCAGCAGGAAAGGCACCCAGGTAATCACAAACCAAATCAAACCGGTACCCACCTTCTGGGCGGCACTGATCAGCGCCTGCACAGCTTTCTTTGCCTCGCCGGAAGGCTTCCAGGAGCCAATCTGAATTGGTTGAAGCGATGCCTCTGCGACGAAATCCACGGCAACGGAAGAAAGCGCGGCAGACTCTTCCAGATATTTGATGTGACCTTTCAGCACTTCAATTTCGCCGCGGATGTTGGTCAGTTCTCGGAAGATGTCCAGCGTGTATTGCAGGTCGGTGGCGCTATCCAGCAATTTCACCAGCTGCTGCTCCGCCGCTTCCAGGTTGCGCAGTCGGGATTGAGAATCCACATAATCCGACGTGACATCTTCACCGCTCACGCTTTCCGAGATTACGCCGTTCTCACCATCCGCGGCCATTTCCCGGATTTTCTGCATCGCCTCGTCCAGGCGCTCCGCCGGAACCCGAATAGTTACCGAAGTTTGCGCGTATTGCTTGCCGCTGCTGTCCACGGAATTCCATTGGTTGGAGGTGACAACGTAACCACCCATCGCTTCTGCCATTTTCATCACCGAACGCATCGCGCTGGATGGGTCAGCGACGGAAACGCGCATAGTGCCCTGCTTTATGACCAGGCGTTCAGTACTTCCTGCCGCGGAACTTGAGCCGGCTGAACTGGATTCTCCATAACTGCCCGCGTCTTTGCTCTGTTGAGCGGAGGGCGCGTAAGGGGCCATTTCGACCGGCGCATTGCTCGCCCTACTGGCGCAAGCGCTCAGGGCCAACACAAGAACGATACTAAGCAATATCCAACGCTTCTTCATCTCTATTCTCCTTATTTAATCATGCCTTCTACGCATAAGACGCGGAAACACCGGATTTGTTCCGCAAACAGACTTCAGATTCCCTCCGCCAGGCGGTAAGCGTGTCTGGGCGGGAGCCCGAGCGCCAAAATGCGCTCCTGCACGGGTCGATAATCATATACCACCCGATGAAAACTCCAGATATCCTCCAAGTCATCCCAAATGACATAAGAAGCCAGCGGGCTGCGGTCGCGCGGCTGCCCGACCGAGCCGGGGTTAAGAATAAACTGCTTTTCAGACCGCCACATATCGCCCGAAGCAGGGAGCAAGACTTCCGGTTGTTTCAGCTGGTCATCCGCGAAGATTACAGGGATATGAGAATGCCCAACCAGGCACACCTGAGTCTCAAACGCCAGAAAGTTTTCCTTGGCTGTTTTGGCGCTCAGGATATATTCCCAGATAGGGTTTCGCGGGCTGCCGTGGGCGAGCGTAACCCCGGCCTCAACGCGCAGCACTTCGAGGCTTTCCAAAAATTCGCGCGAAGCCTCAGTCAAAAGGCGCTCCTGAATGTGGACAGCCGCGCTGGCTTCGCGATTAAACGATTCGGTATCAATAAAACCCATCGCCGCCGCGTCGTGGTTGCCCAGGATGCAAACCAAATCCGGCAGGTCTTCCAGCATCTGAATGCATTCATTAGGGTCCGGTCCATATCCGATGACATCCCCCAGGCACCAGGCGCGGTCAAAGCTGCCGGCGTCCGCCAGGACAGCTTCTAAAGCGTCCGCGTTGGAATGGATGTCGGATATTACCAAAGTGCGCATGGGCCTAAGGAAGGCGGAAGGTGAAAAACCACTCAGCGCTGCCAACTTCCAGGCTGGAATTGGCGCCAATCAGATTAATCCAGGTGTTGCCGGGTTTGAGTGGGAAGAGATTGCCTTGCGCGTCAAAGAATTGCAGGGGCTTCCCCTGGTTGGTAGCTTTCCAGGTGACCTCGAATGCCTGCCCATCCCGGAATACTATCGCTTTCATTCCGCTGGTGTTATCCCATACCGCGATATCGTGAAGGACGCTGCTGTATTCGGTATAAGTGGCGTACGCCATAATGACGTTCGAAAAACCCAGCTGTTCATTGTTCAGACGGTCCACCAAGGGTATCATTTCGGAATAATTATCCGCGTTCTCAATCCAACGCAGGTATTTGCCGCTGGTCGCGTCGTACACCCACTCACCTTTGTCCAGGAAGTTGTAAAACAGGGTGGCTTTGTCCGCCTTTTGTCCGCCCGAAGGAAGGCTGGAATCAAAGAGCATGCCGGTCAAATCCTGTTTACTCTCTGTCACGCCGCGCGCTGCCATCTGGGTGGTGATGTCCGCGCTGTTGGCAAACACCCCTACGACCGTATAGTCATCCCGACACAATCCCGGGCAATTACCCTCGGTAAGAATGCGGTTGCCCAGCAGCTCATAGATTCGCGGGAGGACGTTTTCCTCATTGGCGCCGCTGAAAGCCAGCACAGCCTGATACAACCGCGCCAGTTCAGGGTCCACCAACCTGCCAGAACGAACGGGGCCAATCTTGGGGGCATCCTGCCCATAGAAAAGAGCCGCGAAGCGGTTTGAGCCCTCCCCGATGTAGTACTCCCAGACGATATCGGCATAGGATAAGCCGGCGTGCGGTCTGCCCACCGCCGGATAGTTGGCGACCTTGACAATTACCGGACGGCGGTTCAACAGGCTGGGGTCAGCCACTTTTAAGTCGGTCAGCGGGTTCACGTCATCCGGAAAATTATCCGGTCCGATGGATGTCACCACCGTCGGGGTTGGGGTCGGGGTACTCGTCGCCGTGGGGGCGGGGGTCTCCGTGGGAGGAGGGAGCGTTGGCGCCATCGCGGTCAGCGTCTGCGCGACCGCGGTTTGCTCCATGTCATTAAGGTTAATTTGTGAATTTTGAGTGCACCCGGCAATCAACAGGGCTGCAATCAGCAGCGTTCCCGCAACCAGTATCGTTTTTGTTCTCATTCGGTCACCTTCTTTCAGCCCTTAATTGTACCGCAGGAAAGCCGGGTAGGATTTGTCAGCCTCCGAAGCGACCCCATAAGCCGCGCGCTCCACAAACTTTATCCAAGCAGCTGCTCAACCCGGTTTACGCCAATATTGAAATACTTCGCCAGAGGGTGAGGTACGATAATTGCCGCCGTGGACTGTTCCGGCATGAGCTGGAAGGCAGAGGTAAGCTCCATTCCCAGCGCTTCCCGGGCCGGAAGAAGTTTGAATACCTTATCATGGTCAGAAAGCTCCGGGATGGCAGGGTAACCCCAGGAATAGCGCAGCCCCTGCCCGTCCTTCAGCCCTAACTCCCGGCGGATATGCGCGTGCAAATAATCGGCGGTGGCTTCCGCCATTTGCACACCCAGCCCATGCGTGAAGTAAGCTTCAGAATAATCATTGGCGTTTTCCAACTCGGCAAAGCGCCGGGCGGCAGCATCCCCCACGGTGACAATCTGGAAGGCTGCCACGTCAAAACGCCCCGAACCTACCGGCAGGAAGTAATCCGCCAGGCAAAGTCCCTCACCGCCAATCTGGCGGGGGAATTCAAAGCGTTCCAACTCTTTAGGCTGGGCGTCCGCCAATGTGTCTGGATCGTATATCACCAGGCTGTCGCCATCCGCGAGCGCTGGCCAGTAACCGTAAACGCCCTGCGGCTGCAGCCAGCCCTCCTTTTCGGCGTTTCGCAGCATGGCTTCGCGGCGTGCGTCAAATTCGGCTTGCAGGCGGGTCCATTCGCTGCCGTGCGCGTTCTTCGCCCCCCAGGAGAGACGATAAAGTTCATTCAGGTTCAGGTGTTTTGCCACCAGCTGCAGCGGCATAGACTTCACCACCCGCACGCCCCACTGCGTCACGTCCGGCACGCGCTCCGCGTTGGGGACAGAGCGCCCCGCCCCGCTTCGAACGCCGCGCTCCGGTCGGGCTTGTGCCGCGGCATATTCGTGTTCAGCCTTACGCCGCAAATCATCCAGACTGGCTTGATAACGCCCGGGGTCGGTCAGCGCGTCCATCACCGCCAGCCCCTCAAAAGCATCCTTACAATAAAACACACCCGGGGCGTAGTATTCACCATCGTCGCACTTATAAATGCGCCAGCCAAAGCGCGGATTAATGGCCGCGCCGCCAATCAGCACGGGGAAGTTCAGCTTCCGGCGGTGCAGCTCGTTCACAATCAGCGGCATTTGCTTGCTGGTAGAAACAAGCAGCGCGCTAAGGCCAATCGCGCTGGCCTGCTGCTCCTGAGCCGCTTGAATGATGGCTTCGGCGGGCACCTGCTTGCCCAGGTCCACAACCTCAAAGCCGTTGTTGGAGACGATTGTCTTGACCAGGTTCTTGCCAATGTCGTGCACATCGCCATACACCGTCGCCAGCACCAGTTTGCCTTTACTTTCGCCGGATTTTTTCTCGAGGTAATTTTCCAGGTGCGCCACGGCTTTTTTCATCACTTCTGCCGACTGCAGCACAAATGGCAGGATAAGCTCACCCGCGCCAAAGCGGTCGCCCACCTCTTTCATGGCTGGCAGGAGTACCTCATTCAGGATGACCACCGCGGTCTGGCTTTTCGGCGCGTCCGGGTGTTCGGCGAGGATTGCCTCGATGTCTTCTTCCACCCCAGCTTTCAGCCGGCGAATGACGCGCTGCGCCAGGCGTTCAGTCGGGGGGAGCCCGTCGAGCGGTGAACTTTTGTCCTTATTCTCCGCCGCCGCCTCGGGGTTGGCGTCAAAATACGCAATCAGTTCCGGGAGCGCGTTCTCATGTCGGTTAAAGATTAAGGCTTCCGCCAATTCTCGTTCCGCCTGCGGGATTTCTCCGTACGGACGGATTTGCGCCGGGTTAACAATGGCCATATCCAAACCCGCCAGGATGGCATGATGCAGGAACACACTGTTGACCACCTTGCGGGATGCCGGCGAAAGCCCGAATGAGACGTTGCTGACCCCCAAAGAGGTATGCACGCCCGGCAGCTCTTGCTTTATCAGGGTCAGCCCTTTCAGGGTCTCCACCGCGGACTGCCGGTAGATTTCCTCTCCGGTCGCCAGTGTGAAAGTCAGGTCGTCGAAGACCAGGTCCTGGGCTTTCAGCCCGCATTCGTTCACCGCCAGGTCATAAATTTTGCGCGCCACTTCCAGCTTGCGGTCGGCTGTTTTTGCCATACCCTGCTCGTCAATGGTCAGCGCCAATACAGCCGCGCCGTACTTTTTTGCCAGGGCGAATATCCGGCGCGGTTTGTCTTTGCCGGCTTCCAGGTTGGTGGAGTTTATCAGGCAGCGCCCCGGAGCGGTGCGCAGCGCGGCTTCCGCTACGTCGGGTTCGGTCGTGTCTATAATCAGGGGGGTGGGCGTCTCCAACGAAAGGCGCTTGACCAGCTTCTCCATCAGTTGGGCTTCGTCGCTGCGTTCGGTGACTGCCACGCTCACGTCCAATCCATGCGCGCCGGTTTCCAGCTGGTCTCTTGCGATTTGGAGCATCCCGTCGTAATCCTCCGCCAGCAAAAGCTTCTTAAAGGCTCGCGAACCTTGCGCGTTCAATCGTTCACCAATCAGGAATGGCACAGGCTCTTGCTCAACCGGCACCGCCTGTACCGGAGATGCCAGCACGGCTTCATGTTCGCGCTGAGGCAAGGGCGGCACAGAAGCGGGGATTTTTTCTGTCAGTTTGCGGATGTGTTCCGGTCGGGTGCCGCAGCAGCCGCCCACCACGCGCACGCCGTATTCGCGCACAAACTCCGCGAGCATCTCCGCGAATGGTTCCGGCTGCTGAGGATAAACTGCCTCTCCGTTCACGTTCATCGGCAGCCCGGCATTGGGGATGCAGGAGATGGGCAGGGTGGCATGTTCGCCCAGGTACTGGATGGCCGCGCGCATATGTTCCGGCCCGGTAGAGCAGTTCAATCCGATGACGTTGACGCCCATACCCTCCAGGATTGCCAGAGCGGCACTGATATCGGTGCCAAGCAGCATTTTCCCGTTGACATCCAGCGTCACCTGCGCCTGGATGGGCAGGATGAGCTTCTCTTGCGCGAAGGCGCGCCGGATGCCCTCAATTGCGGCCTTAACCTCCAGGATATCCTGCTGGGTCTCCAGCAAAAGCAGGTCGGCGCCGCCCTGGATTAACCCTTGCGCCTGTTCGCGGAATACTTCCGCCAGCGCGTCGTAACTGATATCGGACATTTGCGGGTCGTTGGTGGAGATGAGCTTGCCGGACGGGCCAATGGAGCCGGCGACAAAGCGCGGCTTTTCGGGTGTGCTGTAGCGGTCTGCCGCGCGGCGAGCCAAGCGCGCGGCCGCAGCGTTCAGCTCCAGGGTGCGTTCTTCCAGGCCGTAGTCTGCCAGCGTCAGTCGGTTGGCGCGGAAGGTATCCGTTTCAATCACATCCGCGCCAGCTTCCAGGAACGCGGCGTGCACCTTTTCTATCGTCGCGGGAGAATTGAGCACCAGGCAGTCGTTGCAGCCAACCAGATGCCTGCCGCCGAAATCCGCTTCCGTCAGGTTCATTGTTTGCAGTGTGGTACCCATCGCGCCGTCAAAGACCAAAACGCGCTCTTTTAATGCGTCCAGGTAAGCTGTTTTCTTTTCTATTTCCGCGTTTGTCGAATGCATGCCGCGCCTCTTTTCTTTACAAAAAAAGCCTCGTTTCTGAGGCGTACCGTGTTATGCCAGCCTCATCTTCCAGAACAGGTTCTGACGGAATTGGCACCCGAACAAGCGGGTTGCCGAAGCTTCACAGGGCCGGTCCCTCTGCTTCTCTGGATGAGTTGATTGCGGGAAGTTTAACATAGCTGATAAAGCGCGTCAATTCGCTGCCTAAGCCCAAACGCGTATCAGCCTCAAAATACGATATAATTTTGACTATGGAAAATCAGGAACCTGTTATCCCCCCTTTTAAAGAATTTTTGCCCGCCTTTCTCATCCTTCTGGCAGCTGGAGGCGGCGGTTTGGCTTTGGTAACCAATCTCACCCTCCCGACTTTGGGTCCACGCTGGTTGTTTTTCTTCTTTCTGGTTCTTTTAGGCGCTGGGGCGGCATTACCGGCAGCTTACTTCCTGAATCTGCGCTTTCCAACCGTTCCTCCTCCCGAGCGGGCGGTAATTTTCCGCGAATCCTTATGGGCGGGTATCTATGTCAGCTTGCTGGCATGGCTGCGCATGGGCAGGGTGCTTACCTTGCCGCTCGGCGTCATCATTGCCGCCGTGTTGATTCTCATTGAAGTTTTGCTGCGCCTGTGGGAACGCAGCCGCTGGAAGCCCGAAAACCCCGCAGCCTGAACTTATGGACGCATTCCGTCAAATCCCCTCGGTAGAACACCTGCTGACGCACGCGCTGACCGGGGAACTTATCGAGTCATATGGCCGGGAGTGGACGACCAACGCCATCCGCGATGTTTTGACAGAGTGCCGGCAGGAACTGCGCGAAGGGCAAACCCTGCCCCCCGACGAAGCCTTGCTTATCCGCGCGAAAGCGCTTTTGCGCGCTCAGGCCGCGCTTTTCCCGGTTCAGGTCATCAACGCGACCGGCGTGATATTGCACACCAACCTTGGGCGCGCGCCTCTCTCCGCGGCTGCCATTTCGGCAGTCCGCGCGGCCGCCGGATACTCCAATCTGGAGTATGAACTCAGCGCCGGCAAACGCGGAACGCGTAACGCCCAGGCAGAAAGTCAACTGACCCGCCTGACAGGCGCCGAGGCTGCCCTGGTTGTGAACAACAACGCCGGCGCTGTGCTGCTGGCGCTTAGCGCCCTCGCGCGGCGCAAAAAGGTGGCTGTCGCGCGTTCGCAGCTCATTGAAATCGGCGGCGGCTTCAGAATCCCGGACGTCCTGCGGGAATCCGGCGCTCACCTCCTGGAAGTAGGCACCACCAATCGCGTGCATCTCAGCGATTATCAGCTCGCGCTGGAACAAGGCGCGCAGCTGTTCTTGCTGGCGCACCATTCCAACTTCAGGATTATCGGCTTCACCTCCGAGCCCACCCTGAAGGAGCTTGGCGGGCTGGCAGCCTCAGCTGGCGTGCCTTTGCTCTACGACCAGGGCAGCGGCGCGATTTCAGACACCGCGCAGTTCGGGCTTCCACACCAGACCACCGTGCAAGAAGCCCTACAAACCGGCGCCGACCTGGTCTTCTTTTCGGGAGATAAACTGCTGGGTGGACCGCAAGCGGGAATCATCACGGGCAAAAAAGTCCTGGTGGATAAACTGCGTAAGCATGCCCTGTACCGCGCCTTGCGCCCGGATAAACTCTGCCTGGCCGCTCTTTCCGCCACCCTGCTGCATCACCTTAAAGGTGAAGCCCTGAGCTGCGTGCCGGTCCACCGTATGCTCGCCCGCGAGGAAAGCTCCCTGCGCGAACAGGCGCTCGGGTGGCAGCGGCAGCTTGGCATCGGGTTGGTCATCCCTGGGAAGTCCACCATCGGCGGAGGCAGCCTGCCTGAAGAAACCTTGCCCACCTGGCTTTTTGCGCTGGAAACAAGAGCGCCTCAAAAATTGCTCTCCAGGCTGCGGGCTTGCCGGCCGGCGCTTATCGCGCGAATTGAAGACCAGCGGGTTGTGTTCGACCCGCGCACCATCCTTCCGGATGAAGAAACATTAATGCTCGCTGGGATCAGAACAGCCCTCGGGCAGGATAAGGAATCTGAATGAAACAACAAATTGACTACCTTATGCAGCAAAACAAAGTGGACGCCCTCTGGATTAGCGGACGCGGACAGCACAACGCGGCCATGGTCTACTTCACCGGCATCGCGCACCTCACCGACGCGGACTTGTTCATCATCCCCGGCAAAACACCAACGCTGTGCCACGGATCAATGGAGAGAGACGAAGCAGCCAAATCGGGTTTCAACCTGGTTTGCTACGCGAACTACGATATCAACGCGTTGATAAAAGAAGCCAAAGGTGACCTGGGTCTGGCGCTCGCCCTGCGTTACAAACAAATCCTGGAAGATATCGGTCTTGTCAGAGGTAAAGTGCTGCTCTACGGTCTGCGCGATGTGGGACCATTCATCGCGGTCCTTCAACAGCTCCAAAAACTCATGCCCGAACTGGAGTTCACCGGCGACGTGAACGAAACCATCCTCCTCGAAGCCCGCGCGACCAAAGATGAGCACGAGTTAGAGCGTATTCGCGGCATGGCGAAGGTAACCACCCGCGTTGTCGGGAACACGCTGGATTTGCTCACCGCGCACAAAGTCCAGGGGGATACACTGGTGAAGGCGGATGGTTCACCGCTCACCATCAGGGACGTCAAGACCCAAATTGACCTGTGGCTGACAAGCTACGGCGCGGAAAACCCGGAAGATACTATTTTCGCCATTGGCAGGGATGCCGGCGTGCCGCACAGCTCGGGTACGCCGGACGACCCAATCCGGCTTGGGCAGACGATTGTTTACGATATTTTCCCCTGCGAAAAAGGCGGCGGCTATTTCTACGACTTTACGCGCACCTGGAGCCTCGGCTACGCCACCGATGAGGTGCACCAGGTATTTGAACAGGTTTTGCGCACGTATAATCAGCTTGTGTCTGAGCTGCGGGTTGGGATAAATCCATACCTGCTGCAGCAGCGCGCCTGCGAGCTCCTGGAAGCTTATGGTCACGAAACTGTGCGCACCAACCCGCGCCTCAGCTCCGGCTATGTGCACTCGCTCGGGCACGGCGTGGGGCTGAACGTGCACGAAAAACCCTGGTCCAGCCGCCCGATGGATGACAGCAACGTACTCCAGGCGGGCTCCGTTTTCACCCTCGAACCTGGTCTCTATTATCCGGAAAAGGGATTCGGAATCCGCCTTGAAGACACGTATTTCATCAGCCAGGAGGGTGAATTTGCCAGGTTCGCCGACTTCCCCATGGATTTGGTCATCCCGATGAAAGCAGGATAAGATGAAAACCCCGCCTTTACGCGTATTGGCCGTTGAATCCAGCTGCGACGAGACCGCGGCGGCTGTCGTCGCGAACGGACGCGAGATACTCAGTTCCGTCATTGCCAGTCAGGTGGACCTGCACGCGCAGTTCGGCGGGGTCTACCCCGAAATCGCCTCGCGGGAACACATCAAGGCTGTCTACGCGGTGGTCAATGAAGCCCTCCAACAGGCACACCTGGAACTGGGCGATGTTGACGGGATTGCCGTCACCCGCGGACCAGGCCTGGCGGGCTCTTTGGTGGTTGGGGCAAACATGGCAAAGGCACTCGCGATGTCGGTTGATTTGCCGATTATCGGCGTCAACCATCTGGAAGGACATATCTACTCCTCCTGGCTCTATGCCGGCGGCAGCGCCCCCACCCCTGAACCGAAATTCCCGCTGGTGGCTTTACTGGTCTCCGGCGGGCATACCGAACTGATCCTGATGCGCGAACACCTGACTTATCAGCGCCTGGGCGGCACCGTGGATGACGCGGCTGGCGAAGCGTTTGACAAAGTTGCCCGCCTCTTAGACCTGCCCTACCCGGGCGGACCCTCCATCCAAAAAGCCGCGCAAGAAGGCAGCCCGCGCGCTTTCAACTTCCCGAAAGCCCGCCTCTCCGAACCGTTCAACTTTTCTTTCAGCGGCGTCAAGACGGCCGTCCTGCGCACCGTACAGGATTTGCGCGCGCAGGGAAAGACCCTGCCGATTGGAGACCTGGCAGCCAGCTTCCAGGCTGCCGTTGTTTCGGCGTTGTACGAGAAAACGATGGACGCGGCGCGGCAGTTCGGGGCGCAGGATATCATCGTCGCGGGCGGAGTTTCGGCAAATAAAGCCCTGCGTGAAGCCTTTCGCTCACAAACTCAGTTCAAAGTGCACATTCCGCATATCAGCCTTTGCACGGATAACGCCGCGATGATAGCCGCCGCGGGTTACCAACATCTGGCGCGCGGAGAACGCGATAACCTGGACTTTGACGTCCTCCCAACCTGGTACCTGACCGCGCTTGTATAGGTTTGCCTCCAGCGGGGCTGACCCGCGGATTAGAATTGGCTCAGACGCGAATGGTCACACGAAGTGCTTCGGGCAACCGCCAGAAACGAGAGAACCTTCCGGCTGTGCCAGACGAAATAAATATCAGCCAGCCGGGTTCTGAGCTGGTGGACGCAGCCGCAGACCAGGCTCCTCGGGTATGTGGTTCCGCCGGGCTGAGGTATGGGCTGCCCTGTCCGTTTTGCAAGGTCGGAAAGGTGGATTACGACAGCTTGCTAAACCTGGTATGCCTTAATTGCGGGAAAACACAAACAGGCGTGTTTACCTGATAAATCACATTATTCCAGCCAGTTGGTTGGAACCAAAGGAGGAAGAATGGAAGCGAAAGCAGTATGGCAAGGGGACATGAGTTTTATCGGCAGCGCCGACACCGGTTTCACCCTGAAGATGGATTCTGGCGAAGCGGTAGGCGGGCACGACAGCGGCTTCAGACCAACTGAGCTGCTCGCAATCGGCACAGCTGGCTGCACAGCTATGGATGTGATTTCCATCCTGAAAAAGAAACGTGCGGAAGTGACAGCCTTTGAAGTGCGCGCCCACGTTGAAAAAGCTGAAACCTATCCCAAGGTCTTCACCCGAATGCATCTGACCTATGTGGTCACCGGGCGCGGCATCAAACCCGAAGACGTGGAACGCGCGGTGCAGCTTTCGGAAGAGAAATACTGCCCGTGCATCGCAATGTTCCGTCAGGTCTTGGAACTGACCCGGGCGATTCAAATCATCGAGGCGCAGCCCTGAATTTTTGCCGCGAAAGCCCGGCCCGGATGGCGCTTGCGGAAGGTTTACCAGCTGTGCGGATAATCAAAAGGGACTGAATCCAACGCGGGTTGGGTTCAGTCTTTTTTCCTCAACCCCAGGCGCTGAGGTTGGGCTAAGCATGCGGCCGCCTTCGCGCCCCCGGAAGGAAGCCGCCTGTTTTTCTGGTAGAATGGGGCAGGTTGTGAGGTTCAGTTGAAAAATTCCCCCTTGCTCATCTTTTTTCTCGCGGCGGCGCTGATTTTAAGCGCGTGCTCCGGCAGCCGCTCCCTCACGCCTGCAGCCAGCCTGCCAGCGCCGCAGGTTTTAGTATCATCCGAAGCACCAGACGCGAACCCAACCTCTCCGACAATAACAGCCCCATCCACCGCTGAAACACCTGCCGCCCCAACCGCGCAGACACCCCGACCTCTGATGCTGCCTGCCCCCGAAAACCGCACGCATTATAAACTGAACCTTATCCTGAATTACTACACGCAATACGCTGTCGTGGACGAGACCATCACCTACACAAACCGCAGCAGCCAACCCTTCAGCGAACTAACCGTGGTCGTACCGCCTAAATATTACCCGGGAAGTTTTTCCCTGCGCGGCCTCACAGACAGCAGCGGCAGCCCGATAAGCGGCTGGCAGGAGGACGGCGTGCGTTTTACCATTCCCCTTCAGACGCCGCTCACACCAGGTGAAAGCACCAGCCTGAACTTCAGCTATCAATTGAACTTACCCAAAAAAGAGGGCACCTTTGGCGTCTCCGGTCGACAAACCAACCTGATGAATTGGTATCCCTACATACCCCCTTACGAGGAAGGGACCGGCTGGATAATTCACCCGCAGCAGGTTGAGAACAATATGGTGGTCGGCGAATATATGGTGACGGAAATGGCCGATTTTGACGTCAGCCTGCAGTTGACTGACCGGCAGGAGTTGATTGAAGTGGCCGCGAGCGCGCCCGCGGAAGAAAAGAATGGTGTGCGCCATTACCATTTGGAATTAGCGCGGGGTTTTTCTTTTTCGGTCAGCGACAGCTACTTTGAACACGAAATTACTCAAGACGGCGTCCGCATTCACTCCTATGTGTTTATGGAAGCGCGTGAGGCTGGCAAAGCGGTGACCGAAATCGCCGCCCAGGCGCTCAAACTTTTTGGCGAGCTGTATTTCCCCTATCCCCGCGAGATGATTTCCATTGTCGCGGCCGATTTTCTGCACAACATGGAAATGGATGGGATGGTGATGATTAGTTACGGGGTGTTTGATTTTTATAATAAAACCCCCAAGACTAACCTCACCATTCTGACCCCGCACGAAATTTCCCACCAATGGTTCTACAGCATGGTCGGGAACGACCAGGCGAAAGAACCCTGGCTGGATGAAGCCCTGGCAACCTACCACGAAGTGCTGTACTACCAAACCTACCAACCGGACCTGGTGCAGTGGTGGTGGAACAACCGCATCGACGGTTTCGCGCCCAAGGGTTATGTCAACTCCGATATTTACGTCACCGGCGGCTACCCTGCCTATCGGGATGCGGTCTATCTGCGCGGCGCTCAATTCCTGCAAGAGCTGCGAGACCTGATAGGCGATGAGGCGTTCTTTGCCGCGTTAAAGGATTACGCCCTCACCAATACTTACAAGCTCGCCTCTGGCGAAGACTTCTTTGCCGCAATTGCCCGGCACAGCCAGCAAGACCTAAGCCCGCTCCTGGCAAAATATTTCCGGAATTAATCTCCGCACACCGCGGAAAGATATTATCTGTTCCGATTTAATATTTCCCAAAATGAACCGGGTGGTGTCTATCCAACACAGAAGCATTCTATTCGCAATACCCCGCCAGGCACGGATTCTGAGGCTGTGAAGCGTCAAGGCGCGCTTGCTGAAAGGGCGCTTGAACGCAAGCAAGCCCCAGCAAACGTTTTTCCACCCAAACGCTAACTTGACAGGGATAATAAAGCTGATTATTATGCCTGTTTGGAGATCCTATGGATAATCACACCCAACCAAACAACTCCGACACGCCCTCCGACTCAGAAAACCCCCCAATGGACACCGCGCGTGATAACCTGGCGCGCCGCTCCAGTTGGCACAAAAAACCGGGCAGCATCGCGGCACTTTTGCTGGTTCTGGCAGCCTTGATTTTGATTAGCGCCTGGCTGACTGGCAGCCCCGCCAAAACAACCCAACCGCCCACGCCCAGCCCCACCCCTCTGAACGCACCCCAATTAGCTTATGAGATAGAAACTGCGACGGCAGTTCCCACCGTTCAGCCGACTGCTTTACCAACAGCGGAACCAACCCGCGCGGAAGTCATCAGCTATGTCATTCAGGAGGGCGACACGATTTTTTCAATCGCGTATAAATTTGGCATCGCCCCCGAAACCATTCTTTGGTCGAACCGCTACGAACTGGGCGATGACCCGGAAGCTTATAAGCCGGGCGTCTCCATTTACATCCTCCCGGTGGACGGCGTGTACCACACCTGGCAAACCGGAGAGGGTTTGAACGGCGTCTCAGATTTCTATGGGGTTACCCCTGATGACATCATCAATTACCCGGGTAATAAGCTGGACCGTGCCAGCCTGGGCAGCCTTTCCCTGCCAAATATCCCGGCAGGTACGCGTCTGGTTGTGCCCGGTGGAAGCCGCCCCGAAACAGTCTCAGCGGATAGTCTGCTCACCTACGCTGCCCTGAAACAAATCGGGAACATACCCCTTGGCACCCCGGAAGATTTCCCCCCGCCACGCAAAGAAATCATCGCCTATCAGGTGGCAGCGGAAGACACGCTGTTCACCATCGCCGAGAAATTCAACCTCACACCCGAAACTGTCCTCTGGGCAAACCGGTATATCCTGGGCGACACCCCGGATGGAATTGTCCCTGGTCAGAAGCTCTTTATCCTTCCGGATAACGGCGTCTATCACGGTTGGAGTCATAACGAGAACCTCGATAAGGTGGCTTCTTTTTACCATGTGAGCCGGGATGTAATTCTGGATGAACCGCTGAACCACCTGAACCGCAGCGCCTTCGCGGACCTGAGCCATCCGAGTATTAAAGCCGGCACCCTGCTGTACGTTCCCGGTGGAACGCGCCCGCCTGTCACCTGGGTCACGGTAGTTGGTCCGGGCGAAGACGGCGTTGGTGACCATCCGAACGTGTCATACCTCGGCGCGTATGCCTGCAACAGCACAGCCTGGACGGTCGGTACAGGAAATTGGCAGTTCCCCACCAGCGAGCATTGGATATCGGGCTACGAATACACCCCACCCACGCACAACGGTTTGGATTACGCGGGTCGGATGGGCTATGATATTTACGCGGCCGATTCTGGCGTCATCATCTATTCCGGCTGGTCCACGCGCGGTTATGGCAATACGATAGTGATTGACCACGGCAACGGTTACCTCTCGCTCTACGCGCACCTGATGGACGGCGGAATGATCCAGGCTTGCGGCACGCAAGTTTCTGCCGGGCAATTGATTGGCTACATGGGCTCCACCGGTCAATCCACCGGACCGCACCTGCATTTTGAAATCCGCTATAACGGTTCGCCGGTAAACCCACACGACTTTGGCTTGTAAACAGTTTGGATTTAAATTCAAAACAGGCTGTCGGAAAATACCGCGGCCTGTTTTTTGTTTCGAACGCCAGCTTAGCGGCGGGTTATCATACTGCTGGTGGGGGATTCGGTGCTGGCAATCACAACTTCATCCCCGCGCACAAGCTTGCCTAGGTACGCGCGGCTGCCTTCCACCGGCGTCCAACCGTCCATATTGAAGGGCAAAAAACCAGTCGCGGAAATCCATTCGCCGTTATACTTGCGGGCTATGTGCAAATGCGTGCCGGTCGCCTGCCCGCCTTCACAAGACGGATGTCCGATTGGGTCGCCCTGTTTAACCACCGTCCCCACCGTCACGCGCCCCTCCTGGGCAATATGCAGATAAAAGACAGTCCAGCCCGTGCGCTCGTCTCCGTCCCCATCCAGGTCTAAAATAGCTGTGCCGGGTCCGGTTCGAACAATTACGCCGTCAGCGACCGCGACAGCCACTTCATTAGTGCCCACGCAGCCTTTGGAGCCGACCGGCGGCGCCAGGTCTATGGCGGCATAAGGCTTCAGGTTTCCCCAGCCGGTATGCGGTCCGCCGGTATAAGACCAGGTGGTTCCCATCCGGAAAGGCAGGATAAACTGCGGCTGGGTCAGGCTGCCCGGCAGTACAGTCGTATTCCCTTGCCATGGGTCGCCAAACATTTCCATGTAAGTTTTTGCAAAACCGTCCGGACCAATCGCGCGTTTATATTCCTCACCGTCCAGAAAGAGCGAAAAATAATTCTGCAAGGCAACAGTGCCGGCGTTCTGCCAGGGGTCAATGTTTTCTATCTCGCCGTTCAAATGCGTGATGGAGGTCAGCTCACCCTGTCGGTAGCGGTAATAACCGTCATTCAGCAAATCCGCGCTGTGCGAGAGCTGCAGGTATACGCCAGTGTAAACTTCTTCAGGCATCAGCAAATTTAGCTCGCGGGCGCGGTCGCGGCTCGGGTTCGAAAGCGCCTGCGCCCTGTATTCCAGAAGCGCCAGCAACAGCCGGGGATTGATGCTGTAATTCTCCCCCAGCCAAGTGAGCAAATTCACCGCGTCCTTATACTCCTCCTGGATGTACGAGCCGTAGTATTTGTACCAGCCCGGGCTGGATTCGACATACGCGCGCAGGTCAAAGCCAATCAGGTCCGGTCCATAAACAAAGGCGGAATCCGGAATAATCTGGTAAGCAGTTCCCCACAGGGGCTTGTAATAAATCGGGATTTTCATCGGAAAACCCGGCGGCATCGTGGTGGCTGAGGTCGGGATTTCAGGGTTCGCCCACAAAATTTCCTGTTCCGAAGCCCCAAACCGGACAGATAGCAAATGCAGTGTATCCCCGCTTTGCGCGGTGTAATCCACGATGGTGCCAGGGGGGTAAACCGGGCGCGCGGGAAAAGGCGTAGAGGTGGCCAGTTCTGCCACTTCAGTAGGCTGCCCCGGCGGCAGGATGTACGTTGGTCTGGCGTTCGAACAGGCACTCAAAAGAAAGAGGAAAGCCAGCAGGAACGCCCTGTAATTGAATTTAATTCGGAATGAACGACCTATCATAGCTCTGTCTGGTGGTATAACGCCACTACTATACCACAAAGCGGAGGTTCTAGTCCCCGCGCGAGATATGCGCGGGGGTGGAGCTGAACTGGTTGGATTTCACAATTTCAGCTCCGTTGATTAACCAACCCTGGTAGGGCACCGAAGCGGCTTTCGCTGTCCATCCGCTCAACTTGAATGCCAGCGGTCCATCTGCCGGTATCCATTCGCCATTATACTTGCGGGCTAAATGCAGGTGGGTCCCGGTGGATATCCCCCCTTCGCAGGAGGGATGCCCGATGCGTTCGCCTTTTTCCACCCATGTCCCGAGTTTTACGCGGTGCGTTGTCCCCACGTGCAAGTACACGATATTCCAGCCGGTTTCTTCGTTTCCGTCTCCGTCCATATCCACCACGACCGTGCCGTTATCCGAACGGACCACAAACCCAGCCGAGGCGGCTGTAATCCAAGTGCTGTTTGGCAGGCAGCCCGGCGCGTCCGCGGGCGGGGCAAAATCCAACGCGGCGCGCACGTCCACCGCGCCCCAGGCGGCATGCGGCCCGCTGGTATACGACCAGACAATCCCGTTTTCGAACGGCAGGTCGAGTTCCGGTTGTTCCATTCCGGGGGTAAATAATGAGGAATATTGCTGCGCGGTCAACCAGGGGTTACCGAACATGCTTTCATACGTGTTGAGCAGACTTCTGTCCGAGTATAAAGCTTCGCGCCAGGCATCCTGGTTTCGCGTCTGCGCGAAGAAATACATCCAGGCAACCGTAGCGCAGTTTAGCTCCGGCGCCAACCGCAGGCTGCTCCCATCCGGAAAAGTCAGCCCGAGCAGTGTGCCTTCCCGCCAACCGTAGTAACCCGTGCCGAGTTTCCCCGCGGCTGAGACTAACTGTTTGTAAAGCCCGGTCTGTCCGGATTCGTGCAAGCCCAATGGATAATAGAGACCGTCCTGCGTGGTTGGGGTGCCGTAGACCCAGGCGCTTTCATATTCCAGCAGGGCGAGCAAAAGTCGGGGGTGTATGGAATAATCCCGTGCCACGCGGCGGATGATTTCCGTGCCTGTCATCACCCCGTTTGCGTAAACGCTTTCCTGATAATTGGCAAGCTTCCCGCCTGCCTGGGCAATGAAGCCGTCCAGGTCAAAATCAAGCGCGCTGGGTGAATTTACGACCTCAGCATCCGGAAAAAGCTTAAGATTATCGCTTGTGTTTTCCAGGCGCGCCGGAATGAGGAGAAGCTGCCCTTCGGAGATAAATCCATGTTCTGATAAGCTTGCCGTACTGCTGATATCGCTGACAGACACGCCAAAACGAAGCGCGAGCACGTCCAGGCTGTCGCCGCTTTGGGCGTAATATAAAATCGGCGCGTTTGGGCTGGCCGCGACGGCGGGGGACTGATTGGAGAGGATTTCGGGAGCCTTGTTTGACAGCGCCGCTGCTTCAACTGAGCCCGCCGCGGCGATTGCGGCTAAGGGCGCTTCCTTAATATCCGGGGCTTGCGCGGGCAGGCTCAGCGGCAGCGCGGTTTCACCCGCGGAGATTTTCGCGGCCACTTTACCCGGGGCTTGTATCACATTAGCCAGCAAGACCCCAATGCAAATGGCCAGCGCCAGCAAAGCGGCAAGGAAACGCTGCGTTTTCCGCCGGCGGCGGGCAGCCATCCTGCGCTGCCTTTCCGCGCGCGAGCAGTTAACGTCCGATGGCGTTGAAATCGGCACGGCCATTGAAAGCTTCAACTGTGTGTCCATTTTTTATCAGATATCCATCATATTCAAATCCGGCACCTTCGCTCGTCCACCCGCTCAGGACGAACGGCAGGCTGCCGTCCGCGGGAATCCACACGCCGTTATATCGGCGCGCGAGGTGCAAATGTGTGCCAGTGGAGTACCCGCCCTCACAGGAGGGATATCCCAGCACGTCTCCCTGACGCAGATAGGTGCCCTCCGCAGCTCTGCCTTCGCTGGCAACATGCAGATAGAGCAGCGACCAGCCGGTCTGTTCAATGCCGTCCCCATCCAGGTCTTGTACCACCACCCCATTACCCGAGCGTACCACCAGGCCGTCCGCGGCGGCTGTCACCGGCGTTTGGCTTTCATAGCAGCCAAACTCCTCGCCGGGCGGGGCAAAATCAATACCGGCGAAGGCTGAGCCTGTTCCCCAACCCACGTGCGGTCCACCGGTGAAGTACCAGGTGTCGCCAGGTCTGAAAGGCAGTTCAAGTTCGGGTTGGACCAGGTTTTCCGGCACTAGGGGCTCAATTGAAAACGCGAACGGAAAGCCAAAAAGCCGCTCGTAGTCCGCGTAAAAACCTTCCGGTGAAACTGCCTGTTTCCATTCTTCTTTACCCAGGAGCAAGCCGAAAAAATACTGCATGCCGGCTGTAGCCCCGTTAATTGCCGCGTTCGCGCGCATCACCGAACCGTCAGCGAGAATCCACACCGCAACGGCGGCATTGTCCCAAAGCGTGTACCCCCGGGTCATCTCATTCGCCGCCCAACTGAGCTGTTTATACAGCCCCTTTCGGTTCGCGTTCTTCAACCCCAGCGGGTAGTCCTCAGAGACGCCTGTTTTTCCGGCAGATGTTAACCAGCCGCTGCGATATTCCAACACCGCCAGCAGCAGGCGCGGATTCACAGAAAATTCATCCGCCACGCGTTGAACGATTTCGGCTCCGCTGAGCGTCGTGTCATCTTCCAGGGTTTCGCTGTAGCGGTAAAGCTTTCCGGAAAACTGGGCTGCCACCGAGAGGGTGTCAAACCCGACGGCTGAAGGGCTGTAGAACAGTTCCGCGTCGGGGATAATTTTGAAGTCCGTCGCCAGTTCGTTCGCGCTGGCGGGTGGAATGGTCAGTTTTTGTCCGGGTTCGATGAGATTCGGGTCCTTGAGATCCGGGTTCGCGCTCAAAATCTGCCCGACAGAGACCTGATGCCTCAGGGCGATACGTTCCAGCGAATCCCCGGATACGACGGTGTATTCCTCAGTTTGCGCGCGTAACGTGGGCAGGGGCGCGGGTTGATTGGGCGTAGGCGTCGGCCCGGCGGGGGCGGGGGTGATAGTGTTCCGCGGCAGCGTTAGAATTTGGGTTTGCGTGCTGATTCCGGTCGGGGTTTGGCTGCCTGTCAGGCCTTGCGGCACCTGCCAGGGGTCATAATTGGCAGTCGGTCGAAAACAACCAGCCAGCAGCAAACCTGGGATTAATACCGCGCACAACCGCCTGGTAAGTTTGCCAAGCCGGGGGCCGCTGTACGAAATTAAACGCTGTGCTCTCATCAGTAGGTACGATGCAATATTCGTGCCACCGCAAGTAAGGGCAGCCGCCCCTGCCGCTCTGGAAATCTGAGAAGCCAAGCTTTCTCCCGAACCTGACGCCAGCGAGAATACTTTCCAGGCTCCCGGTAGTTATTGGATTTGACAAAACAGAAGGAATGGATAAAATATTACTCTACCGCCGGAGTGGTGGAACTGGCAGACACGCTACGTTCAGGGCGTAGTGAGCATAGCGCTCGTGAGAGTTCAAATCTCTCCTTCGGCACAAACGCAACCGCTTTGGTTGCGTTTTTTTTTACGCCTTCTTGAGTGCGCCGGGCGGATGCCGCGGTGGTACAATTGTTGCAACAGAATCGGGCATATGAAGAAGCTTTGGGAAAAAATTAAACAGGTAAATTGGACCGATCGGCGGGTTTTGTTGGTTATTGGCGTTGTTGTCCTTGTTTTCATGATGATGGATTTCAATAACCGCATGGTGCGCTCGCTTAAACTTGAGAAACAGGAGCAGCAGCTCCAAACGCGCGTGGCAGCCCTCAACCAGACCAAGCAGCGCCTCGAAGCTGACATCGCGTATGCCAATTCCGACCGCGCCGTGGAAGAATGGGCGCGAGAAGAGGCAAAGCTCATCAAGGAAGGGGACGTCCCGATTATCATCCGTCCTCAATCCAATGCCACCCCTGTGCCAACCCCGACGCCGCTTCCGGAAACCAAGGAGCTTTCCCGTCTGGAAATTTGGAAGCAGCTTTTCTGGGGAGAATAAACCCGTGTGGTTATGCTGAAAACCGCAGCTCCGCCGCAAACGCGGAGTTTCTTGTTTTCAAATCCGCGGCTCTCAAAAATCACAGCAGCGATCCCCCCAAAACCAGCTTGACTTCAGCCCCGGCAGCCGGGTCAAGCCGCGCCTGCCAGGCCGGTTTCTCCAGCCGGGCATGAGTCGCGCGGCGCTTCAGGATCGCGCAGGGGCGATTTTCTCGTTTCTCGGGTATAATCTCAAGGTTATGAACCTGGATGAATTGACCCATAAGATGCACGCTCTGGTGGAATCCAAGGGTTGGTACGCTGCGGATTCAGTCAAACAACAGACGCCGCGCAACCTTGCCATCTCCCTGGTTTTGGAAGCCGCGGAAGTCCTCGAGCTTTTTCAATGGCAGTCAGACTGCGAAGACAAGGCAGCCCTGGCGGGAGAGCTGGCGGATACGGCGCTCTTCCTGCTGCAGCTCGCCAACGTTTCCGGGATTGATTTGGAGCAGGCAATCCTGACGAAAATTGACCAAAACCAAAAACGGCTGTGGCCGGAACATTTGGGTAAGGAGCTAAAGCCATGATTATCGCAGTCTACGGCAGCGCCAAACCCGCGGCAGGGGACGCGCTCTATGAAGAAGCCCGCCGCTTGGGCGCGCTGCTCGCGCGGCAGGGCCACACGGTGATGACCGGAGGTTATTGCGGCACAATGGAAGCCGTCTCCCGAGGTGCGGCGGAAGCCGGTGGAAACACGATTGGCGTCACATGCGCCGAAATTGAACGCTACCGCCCGGGCGGTGCCAACCCCTGGGTGCAGGTTGATATCCGCACCGAAACGCTCACCCAGCGTCTGGAAGTGCTCACGCGCCAACCAGACGCGATGATCGCGCTGCCCGGCGGGGTTGGCACCCTGGCAGAAATCAGCCTGGCGCTGAACCTGGCGGTTATCTCCGCGGTTGCGGCCAAGCCTTTCATTCTGGTGGGTTCCGCCTGGCGTGAAACCTTCAACACATTTTATGCCCGGAACAACGGTTTTACGTCCCGGGAGGATTTTGCGCGCCTGCACTTTTGCCAGACCCCTGACGAAGCGTTTGAAATGATTCAAAACAATACCCTGATAGGATTTTAGCAATGGAAAAAAAACTGCCCTCCCGTCAAGAAAACTTCTCCGAATGGTACAACCAACTCGTTCTGCGCGCGGAACTGGCCGATTACGCGCCGGTGCGCGGCTGTATGGTTGTGCGTCCGTACGGCTGGGCGCTCTGGGAAAACATCCAGAAAGCGCTGGATGAGCGCTTCAAAGCTACCGGGCACGTCAACGCGGCCTTCCCCATGCTCATCCCCCAGTCATTCATGACCAAAGAAAAAGAGCATGTGGAGGGGTTTTCTCCGGAACTGGCAGTAGTTACCCACGGCGGGGGAGAACAATTGGAGGAACCCCTGGTGGTTCGCCCGACTTCCGAAACTATCATCGGGACCATGTACGCCAAATGGATTCAATCCTACCGGGACCTGCCGGTTCTGATTAACCAATGGGCCAACGTTGTCCGCTGGGAAATGCGCACCAAGCTCTTTTTGCGCACGCTGGAATTCTATTGGCAGGAAGGCCATACCGCGCATGCCGCCGAACAGGAAGCGGTTGAGGAAACCGAGCGCATGCTGCAGGTTTACGCGGACTTCGCGCGAACCGAAGCCGCTGTGCCAGTCATCCCGGGACGAAAAAGCGAATCCGAAAAATTTGCCGGCGCGGTCGCGACCTACTCCATCGAAGCCATGATGGGCGACACGAAAGCCCTGCAAGCCGGCACATCACACTTCCTCGGTCAAAATTTTGCCAGGGCTTTTGAAATCAAATTCCTGGATGAGAATAACCAACTCCAGCACTGCTGGACAACCTCGTGGGGGCTTTCCACGCGCTTCATCGGCGCGATTATCATGACTCATGGGGACGACCAGGGATTGATTCTTCCTCCCCGCCTCGCCCCAATTCAGGCGGTCATCGTGCCCATTTACCGCAGCGATGCGGAAAAAAGCGCGGTGATGGAAGCGGTTCAGGCAGTCCAAACCCAGTTGAAAGACCTGCGCCTCAAGGTAGACGACCGCGAGGGCCTGACTCCCGGTTTCAAGTTCAATGACTGGGAGCTGAAAGGCGTTCCCCTGCGCATCGAAATTGGCCCGAAGGACGTGCAAAATGGAACGGCCGCCCTCAGCCGCAGGGATATTCCCGGACGGGACGGCAAATCCTTCGCGCCCATGGCCACCCTTGAAAGCTCCGTGCCAGCGCTCCTGCAGACTATCCAAAACAACCTGCTTGCCAAAGCGACAGCTTTTCGCGACAGCCACATCTTCGAAGTAAGCGATTACGACAGCTTTAAGCAGGTCGTCTCGGAGCAAGGTTGGGCATACGCCTGGTGGAGCGATGACAGCGATAATGAAGCCCGCATCAAAGAGGAAACAAAAGCCACCTTGCGCGTCTACGCGAGCAACCCCAACCCTGGGGAAGGCGTGTGCTTTTACAGCGGCAGGAAAACAAACAAAAAAGCTTACTTCGCGCGTTCATATTAAACCAGAAGCATGCCAGCCATCGACTTGACCAGGCTCCAAAAACAAATCGGGGAGCTGGTTTCGGCTTTTTCCGAACCAGCGGCTTTCCTGAAGACCCTGCATGAAATTCTGGGCTTTTATGAACGTCGGGCATACCGCCCAAACCGGGAGTTGATGCCGAAAACCTTTATGCGCTCGTACAATCTGCCAGCGCAAGTCCTGACGTTGATTGAGATTGGGCTGAAACAACCTGCCAGCCTTTACCAGGAAGAGGCCCTCAGGCTGGCGCAAGCCCTCTGGCAGGATCCCTATTATGAAGCCCGCGTGCTTGCCGCGGGTATCCTGGGTCATCTGCCAGCCGAGCTAAGCGGGGAAACCCTGGCTTTGATTGAGGAGTGGATTTCAGCCCCTTTGGACCGGGCGGCATTGCAAACCCTTCTGGAGAAAGGCAGCCTTCCTGCGCGTCTGGCCGGCACCTGGTTCCCTTTCGTCGAAAAGCTGCTCAGCAGCCCTTCCACGCGCGCCCAATCAGTTGGTCTGCTCGCGCTGGCAAAAGACCTGGAGCAGCGCCCGCTCACCAAATACACCGGCATTTTCAACCTGATTCGCCCGTTCCTTCAGGCGGGCGAGGAAAGCCTGGAGCTGAACCTCAGCCTGGTCGTGAAGACCCTCGCCCAGCGCACCCCCAACGAGACCGCGTATTTCCTGAAACAGGTCCTGGCAGACAGTTCCGACAGCGGGATTGAGCGCCGGATTCGGGGTTACCTTGAGTTTTTCCCTCCTGACGCCGCTGCCGGTCTGCTCAAGTCGGTTAAGAATCACGCCAGTATCTATAAGACAAAATAGCCCGCGCCTCATCACCCGCGAGCATATTGCTGTCGGTGTCGATAACGCGCCTGCCTTTCCACATAAAGTGGCCCATCGCATAGTTCCATCGGATAAACGGCAGGGTCCCCTGGCGTTTGGAAGCATGCGTAATAATGGCTGACAGCGTCCTGACACTGTGCTTATGCCATCAAGCTGTCAGCAAACACGCGGGTCCATCCACAAGAGCTGAGCGCCTTTACAGAACGCTGAAAACAGAAAAATGTCCCCCATCCGACAGCATGAATTTGATTTCTATCCCCTCCTTGGCATTAAGCAAGACAGCCCGGGATTTCCGGGCTGTCTGTCAACTGACTGATTGGCTTAGAAAAGATGAAAAACAGCGATTATCGGGGCAAATAGCGACGCGACAAGCGACATCACGGTGATGAGCGTATTGAGCGAAGGGCCGGCGGTGTCTTTGAAAGGGTCACCAACCGTATCCCCCACCACAGCGGCTTTGTGCGCTTCGGAGCCAGGGCCGCCAAACTTGCCGGTTTCAACGAATTTTTTGGCGTTATCCCACAAACCCCCGGCGTTTGCCATTAAGAGCGCGAAGATGACGCCGGTGAAAATTGCGCCGCCCAGGAACCCGCCCAAAGCGTTTGGACCAAGCAAAAAGCCGATGACAAGCGGCAGCCCAACCGCCAGAAAAGCAGGTAAGAGCAGCGAAGACAGCGCGCCATGCGCGGCCAAACCAACACAGCGGTCGTAATCGGGGTCCTCAGTGCCTGCCAGGATACCCGGCTTTTCATGGAACTGCCGGCGAATTTCTTCAATCATATCAAACGCGTTGTGGGTCACGGAAAGCATCAGCAAAGCGGAGAACAAGGGTGGGGTCATCGCGCCTAAAAACACGCCCGCGATAACCATGGGTTCCCGCAGGCTGATGTTCAGGTCAATCCCATTCGCTTTTACGACCTCCGAGTACGCGGCAAAAAGCGCCAAAACGGTCAGCGCGGCCGCGCTGATTGAAAAACCCTTGGTGATAGCTTTGGCCGTATTGCCCGCAGAGTCGAGCACGTCCGCGCGTTCAATCACATCCTGACCCATCCCTGCCATTTCGGCGATACCGCGCGCGTTGTCCACAATCGGACCGTAAGCATCCGCGGAAACAATCATCCCGCTGATGGAAAGCATCCCTACCGCCGCCACGCCAATACCATAAATTCCCGGTAAACCATTGCTCACCGCGACATTGTATGAAAGCAAAGTCGCCACCACAACACCGAGGATTGAAGGCACAATCGAAATCAGGCCGTAGCTGTAGCCAGTGATGATTGTTATCGCGGATCCCGACGTGGACACCCGGGCTGTTTCCTGCACGGGTTTGTACTGGTCATTCGTAAAGAAGTCCGTAGTGAAGCCAATGATAACGCCGGTCACAATGCCAATGGTGGCCGACCAAAATATTCCCGCGTCAATAATTTTCGTGAAGCTCAAGATCAGCAAGGCTGCCACATAGATAATGCAGGTAATAATCGTGCCGCGGTTCAACGCCGCGCCGGGTTTTCCGCCTTCTTTAACCTTGACAAACTCAATCCCAAGCAGAGAGGCAAATGTGCCAATAGTACACAGGATTAACGGTATCACGGTGTATTTGTACTGCATCGCGGAGGCGAAGCTGGCGCCCAAAATCATCACAGCCACAGCGCTGGCAACATAACTGTCAAAAATATCCGCGCCCATGCCTGCCACATCGCCCACATTATCCCCGACATTATCGGCGACAACCGCCGGGTTGCGAGGGTCATCTTCAGGGATGCCAAGTTCAACCTTACCCACCAGGTCGGCAGCAATATCCGCGGTTTTCGTATAAATGCCGCCCCCGGCTTTCGCCAGCAGCGCCAACGTGCTGGCGCCAAAACTGAAGCCCAACACCGCGTGTGAATCTTTGGTAAGCATAAAAATCAGGCTCATCCCGATGACCGCCAGTCCGACCATCGCCAAACCCAAAACCGCACCGGCGTAGAAGGAAAGCCGGAAAGCCTGCTGCAAGCTCTTCTGGGCGGCAGTGGCTGTGCGGACGTTGGCTTCAACTGCCACGCGCATCCCCATATACCCGGCGACTGCCGAGCTCAGCGCGCCAATAATGAAACATGCCGCCATGACCACGCCCATGCCAGGTTGGATTTGAACGCCTGTCGTCCCGATTGTTTCAAAGTTGAAGCTGAATATGAGCGCGATGATAATCCCAAGCACCAGGGCGAGGCTTGCAAGCGCGGTATACAGACGCTTAAGATAGGTATTCGCGCCGCTGCGGATCCAACCCGCCACCTGCTGGGCTTTTTCAGAGCCCGGGTCCTGTCGAAGAACCCAGAAATAAAGATAGACAGCAACCGCGATTGAAATAGCCCCACCCGCGATTCCAACAATCAACCAAATTTGATAATCCATAAATTGTGACCTCTTCCTATTATTATTGAGACCTGTTTTACATATTCGCCGAACGGAACCAGCGGTAATTTTCAATACGCAGCACGTCTGCGTGTGGCATCGGGTAATAGCGCAGTTTGTCCCGATTTCCCACAAAGAAGCCGTTCTTAATCGTACGGTATGGAATTACCGGTGAATGGGTTCGATCGACCATTTTTGTGGAAACATATTTGGTCTTAACATCCGAAAGGCACTGGCGCAGATGATCCGGGTTGCTGTAAGGCAGGTTGTTCAGCATGCCCATTTCGGGGTCGCTGGAAAGTTCGCCTAACTGGAGCTCCGCGAAAGTGATAGCCGGAACTGAGATTAAAGAGGTCGGATTCTTAACAATCAAATCAAAAAAACTGACCGCGTCCAAGCGGCTTACCACCAGCGGTGTGACGGGAACAACTTCCTGATAGAGATGAAGCCCGCTTCCATTCTCAGGGAACTCATCCGAGGCCTTCAGCCCCAAAGTACGCCCGTCCTGCGTGGTCAGGTAAAGGTCCAACAAGGCATCCGGGTCTATATGTTCCAAAACGCGGTAGACTGAGACGTAAATAGACGCTTTCGGGCGTCCGTCTTCGTGCGGGACACAGCGCTTAAGCGCTTCATCCATGTGAAAATAGGGATTTCGATAATTGGGGTCCACTTCAAAAAACATGGCTTGTCCCCGGGATTTTTTTGAGGAACCGACCGCGTAATAGGTACCAAATTCCTCAGGGCTCAACATTGACACAATTAATGCTTCGGGGAGTAAAGATAAATAAAAATGCGTTTCCATGCGTGCTCCAATCTTCAGAAGATAATTGCCTTGCACCAGGTGTCCAAATATCACCAGCATAATTGTATCTTAAAAGGCGGCTTTGGTACCAAAAAAACCAATTGACTGCACAAATCTTAACGGTTGCCGGGTGACATTTTTAATTGAGGCAACGCTTCCCCTTTAGTTACTTTTATTTTGAGGAAATATGGATACTGTTTTCATCCCTTTATGAACCAACAAAAAGCCCGCGTTTCCGCGGGCGTTCATCACTCAGATAATCCATCAGTGGCTGAGCAGATAGTTGATTATGGCTTCTTTTTCCTGGGCAGTAAAGCTGATCCCGTGATGACCGCTCAGAAATTGGTCCCACTCCGCGTAAGTTTTATCAAACTGGAGCACCCAGTCTAAGGTGTGGTGCCCGCCAAGTTTCTCAAGCAGCAGCGCCTCAGCTTCGGCTTCGCTTATTGTCGCGGTTTCCGCGGCCGGGTAAGCCGCGCTGGCCGATTCCGCGGCTGCTCCCGCCGGATACGCGCCGGAAGCCTGGTTCGGCGTCGGATTTTCCTCGACGCCCCCGTCAACAGAAACAGCTGGCAAATTAATGGAAGTACCTTCATCCTTGGCAGCACAAGCACTCAAAAGAAGTCCAACCGCCAAAATAATGCTTACGAAAAGGAATATTTTGCTTTTCATGGATTTATCCTTTCACTTGATGTGAATATTTTACCCGAAACGAGCGCGAAAACACGCTTCCCCGCCTGTCGGGGTAGATAGCTGCCGGCGAATCTCAGCCGGCGCAATCCGGTTTCGCGCTTACATCCGTAAAATAAGCCTCACCCAAAGATTCCGCGGTCTCCCCATCTGGCAAGCTCAGTTTTTCGCAGAACAGGGGGTGCGCGCGGCTCGCCTGTTCAGCCATCCGGAGCGCAATCCTTCGGATGGAAAAATGGGCGTTCTCGCTGGCGCGCAGCCGCGTGAAGTGAAATAGTTCACGCAAGTTCAAGCGGCAGAGCACGCGCCGGTTGTACCCATTTGGCACAACGTAAGAGGCCGCCTCCGGGTGGAATTGCCACAGTTCTTCATACAACCGGGCTGCTTCGTTCATCGCCTGCCGGTATAAACCCTCCACGCCGGCCTGGCTCATCGCTTTCGGAATCGCGTACCCCAGGCGGGTGGTCAGCGCCTGCGGGGTTTGGGTCATCATGCGGTGGCGCTTAAACTCAAAGTAAGCGCCCTGGTCCATAACCAAATCAAAATCGTAATGGGCATACTCAAGCTCCCGCAGGGGGACGTCAAAATCGCTCAATTGCGCGAATAACGCCTCCGCAAGAGCGGATTTTTCCCCGGCTTCCAGGCTCCGAACATGCGCCAGGCATTCGGAATAGCTTCGTTCGCCAAAGCGCAGCAGCGCCGCGGCCAACACCTGGTCTTCCGCGTCAGGTTCCGCGCCGAGAAGCTGGCACCACCCCTCCTCAGGCTCTGCCGCAACCCGCGCGGCTTCCGTGCGAAAACAAGCGCGGATACCCGCCAGGCTCTCAATTGGATTGGCATACTTAACCAGCGTTGGCAGTTCCTGGGTTGCCACCGTCTTCACTTCCCGGCCTATCTGGCGGTCTTCTTCAAGCTCGGAGCTGAGCAGTTTTTTTATGGCGTATTCCAGCGCGCGCGCGTTTATCGTGACGCCCACGTTCGCCATCGACGCGGCGGGCAGGAAAAACCTGGCAACGTCCACCGCTTTCACTCGGGCGCGGTTTTGCCAGGCCTTCTCGCTTTCCTCCGGCAGCCTTTCGGTGACTTCTTCACACCACGCGCGCAAGGCTTCGGTCGCTTCGGCGTAGCTCTGAAAAAGCAGGCGCATTAATCCGCGATATTTCTCCGCAAAGCGCGAGGCCTCTATTTCTGGCGGTAAAACCCAGGCATCCGGGTTCCATTCCTGGTAACGCGTGGATTTTTCGGTGTACGATGCCAGGCGGTTGCCTTCAATGGTTTCAATGGCAAGCCGGGAGATGTTTTCGAGGGCCAGATGCAAGACGGCATGTTCGGCCACGCTGGAATGACCATAACCGACAATCCATTTCTCACTGAATTTTGAGGATTTTTCCGCGTCCAGCTCCGCGGCAATCCGGTCAAACGGTTCGGGGGAACGGGAGGTTTTCGCGAAGGTGACCGCGATGGTTTCCGCGCTGTATTGGTTTGGGCTAAGCCGATAAATTCTCCGGGCAAGATTCATGGGTCAGTATCCTCCTGGCTTCACGTTTGTCCTGCTCAATCTGGTCAATCAGGTCTTGCACGCGTTCATATTTGATTTCCGGGCGCAGATATTCAATAAATTCAACTGTCAGGTTTTCATGATAGATATTATCATCAAAATCCAGGAGCAGAGTTTCGATGTTAGCCTGCGTGGTCGTTTCAAAGGTGGGGCGGACCCCCACGCTGGTTACGCCCATCAGCTTTTCCCCGTTAAAACTGGCGCGCGTGGCATACACGCCGTATTTTGGCAGAATTTTCTGCGGATTGACCACCTGGTTCGCGGTCGGGAAGCCCAGCTTGGACCCAAGATG
The DNA here is from genome assembly GCA_029556265.1 of Chloroflexota bacterium. GTDB lineage: Bacteria > Chloroflexota > Anaerolineae > Anaerolineales > Anaerolineaceae > Mesolinea. The sequence continues at coordinate 43,497 of JAKQFH010000012.1, forward strand.
TTTGCCTTCCACCACCTTGCTTCTGACAAAATAGGGGTGCCCAAGCAAATCCGCCGCGCCGCGCACATCGCCGGTCTCCAGGGCTTCGCGCACCCTGCCGGAAGAAACCGGCTTCCCGTGCAGGCAAAATGGAGGCACAATATCCAGTGTGACGGCGTGCCTGGCGCACTGCTTGCCGAGTTCACGCAAGGTGCCTGTGCGGTCTTTGCCCAACGCGAAGTTTTCGCTGACGGTCAGACCGCGCAGGTCCAGGTGTTTGAGCAGGAGCGAAAGAAACTGCGCCGCGTTAAGCTCAGCCAACTTCCGGTCAAAGGTTAAGGTAAACACATAATCCAACCCGCTTTCCGCCAGCAGGACCTGCTTTTCAGCCTCGCATGCCAGGTAAAACGGTCCTTGAATATTCTGCAGCACCACCCTGGGGTGCGGTTGGAATGTAATCATCGCGGACTTCGCGCCATCCCGGGCGGCGTTTTGCTTTAGTCGGGCCAGCAGCGCCTGATGCCCGCGGTGCAGTCCGTCAAAATTGCCAATGGTAATCCACAAAGGCTGTTCTTTTAGCTCCGGCAAGTTCTCAAAGAATTGGGTCACTGTGTCCTCAAAACCCCGGCAAAAAAATAACCCCGCGCGGCGGAAGCCAACTGAGGGTTATTTTTTGCACGCGATCACTAATCTAAAGGAAAAACACTTTACGGGGCTGCCATTCGTGCGCCGCGCTGTCGTATTCCATCAGCGCTACCAGTTCACCTTCCTGGCTGACGGCGCGCGCCCATTTGCCCGGCTCCACTTCTTCCAAAGCTGGGACGCGGTGTCCATGTCGGACTTCATCCACCTGTTCCACGCTCAGTTCCACAGTGTACCAGTCGCCCAGCGCTTCGGCCGCAGGGATCAGGTATTGGTACCAATCCCCGTTGGCAAAGGCTTCCTGCAGCTTCCGCAAGGAGACCGCGTCGCGCAAGCCAAATCTGCCGTTTTTCGTTCTCCGCAAGCCAGTCAGCGTGGCGCCGCAGCCGAGTTTTTCTCCCAGGTCGTATGCCAGGGAGCGCACATAAGTGCCCGATGAACATTGAATATCCACCACAGCCTCAGGTGGGTCCCAATCCAACAGTTCCAATTCGCGCACCTGGATCATGCGCGGTTCAAGTTCAACCTCTTCACCGCGGCGGGCGATTTCGTAAGCTTTTTCACCCTTGACCTTAATGGCAGAGTACGCCGGGGGTTTCTGTTCGAATTCACCAACAAAACTTTGCAGCACCTGTTCAAACTCTTCATAACTGATGTCCACGGGCGAACGGCGGGTTACGCGCCCTTCCAGGTCGTATGTGTCTGTGGTAACGCCCAGCTCAATAACCGCCTGATAACGCTTTTCGGAGGCGGAAACGTACTCACTTAAACGCACAGCCGGGCCAAGCAGCACAACCAGCACACCCGACGCGCGTGGGTCAAGCGTTCCGGTATGCCCCGCCCTGCGGATTTTTGTGCCATTCCGGATTATCTGCACGACATCGTGCGAAGATAAACCAACGGGTTTATCCACCACCAACACGCCGGAAACATTGCTGGCAAGGATATCTCTGCCTTCATTCATTTCATCTGACATAACACACTCACCTGGTCAAATATTTTCCCGGTTTATCGACCAACCAGGACGTTTTTTGTTTTTTCCAATACCTTTGCAATAACTTCTTGTAAAGAGCCAGTCACATCCGCCCCTGCCGCTGCGGCATGCCCCCCACCCCCAAACGTGCTCGCAATAGATGAGACATCAATACCCTCAATGGAACGCCAGCTCACCTTCACTCTGTCTGGCGCTTGCTGAACAAATAATACCACAACAAAGGGCCCTGAGACGGAAGAGAGCAAGTTAACAAGGTCGGCATCATCATTTTCAGGATAGACAGCTTTAATTCTATCATCAAGAGTCAACACAGTCCAAAGTATGTTGTCTTCGTACTGGGTTTTAATCAGGCCCTGACCCCAATAACGCAACTCGGAGATGGACCGTGAAAGCAAGACCTGCCGGTAGACCAGGCTCAAATCCGCGCCTTTCTCCATCAGGTCGGCAGCGGCGCGTAAGGTCTGCGCGTCTGTGCTGGACGTCCGGAAACCAATTGTATCTCCCAAAATGCCTGCCAGCAGGCATTGAGCTGTGTCCGCGTCCACCGAAAGCCCCCAGCGGGGGAGTTGATTTGCCAGTACGAACGCGGTCGCCGAGGCTTCCGGGACGACGATATTAAGCTTACCAAAGTTGGGATTCGTCTGATGATGGTCGATTACCAGGTCAGGCGCGCCCAAACCTTCCAAAAGCTGGCCTGTCCGTTCGGGTTCGCTGCAGTCTACGGTGATGAGCGTATCGTAGCCACTTTCAATCGAGCGGGTAACCCGGTCCGCGCCCGGCAGGAAACTGTATTTTTCGGGCATGCCGTCTTGCAAAACCATTTGAACCTGCTTGCCTGCCGCGAGCAGCGGCAGCCCCAGACCCAAAAGCGAACCGACCGCGTCCGCGTCGGGTCGGATATGCGAAACAATCACGACCGAGTGCGCGTTTTGCAGCAGGCGGCGGATGGCAGAATCAAGCTCTTCAGTCACTGTTTTCTTCCGCTTCTTCTTCAGAACGGTTTGCGTCTGCTTGTTCGCTTTCCTCACGCAGTTGCGCCAGGAGCGTATCAATCCGGTCTGCCCGCTCGGGCGTTGGGTCCCAAAAAAAGCGCAGTCTGGGCATTACGCGCAGGTCAATCTCATTGGAAAGCTCATATTTCAGAAATCCCCGCGCGTGATTAAGCGCCTGGATAACTTCGCGTTCGCGGGTTTGCCCTTCCGGCGCGGAAACATAAATATTCGCGTAATCCAGTTCTCTATCCACCTTTACGTCGGTGACATTCACGCCAGTGAGCCGCGGATCTTCGATTTTGTTAAGGAGAGTCAGGGAAAGCACCTCCCGGAACCGATCGTTGATGCGTTTCATTCGCAGTGGTGTAGGCATCGTACCTCCAAATTTTCCCGGTCGGGTTATCCGCCGAACTTCTCCATAATAAAGCTCTCGATGGTATCGCCAACCTCAAATTCTTCAAAGTTCTTGATGGAGATACCACATTCCATCCCCACCCGGACTTCGCGGACATCTTCTTTTTCGCGTTTTAGCGATGAAATCTCACCGGTGAAGATGGGTTCATCATTACGCACAACGCGCACGCTGGCATTACGGCGGATTTCGCCCTCACTCACGCGGCAGCCAGCTGCCATGCCGGCTTTGGAGACCTTAAAGATAGCCAGAACTTGCGCCGAGCCGATAACCTTCTCAACCATTTCCGGTTCGAGCAAGCCCTTAAGCGCTTTTTCAACATCCTCCAGCAAACGGTAAATGATTTTATAGACGCGGATGGAAACACCGTCGGCCTCGGCCATATGCCGTGTGTTCTGGTCCACATCCACGTTAAAACCGAGGATAACCGCGTTGGAAGCGGCTGCCAGAGCGACATCCGATTCCGTGATATTTCCTGTTTCGGAGTGCAGCACCTGAATAGAGATATCCTTCTCCTGTTTTCCAAGGTCTTCCAGAGAATTCACAATCGGTTCAAGTGAGCCGCGCACGTCCGCCTTCAGGATGAGGCGAAGTTCTTTGGTTTCGCCGGATTTTACTTTGGCGAACAACTCTTCAAGCGTGGCGCGCTTAAGACTGCGCTTTGCTTCCCGTTCCGCTTTGCGTCCTTCAACAATCTGCCGCGCTTCGCGTTCGTTTCCCACTACCTGGAACAAATCCCCAACGTCTGGCAGGCGATCCAGACCCATCACGATTACCGGCGTGGAAGGCGGAGCTTTTTCAATGCGTTTGCGCCGCTGATCAAACATGGCCTTTATTTTTCCGTAACTTTCGCCGGCAACCACCACGCTGCCAAGCTTCAAGGTTCCATTTTGGACCAAAAGCGTCACCATCGGGCCGGTAGTTTTGTCCAGGTTGCCTTCCACAACCGCGCCCATACAGGCGCCTTTGGGGTTAGCTTTGATAACCATATTATCCGCGACAAGCAGGATAGTTTCCAGCAGGTCGTCCAAACCTTTACGCGTTTTGGCGGATACCGGCACCACGAAGGTATCCCCATCCCATTGGTCGGGTTGAAGCCCGATATCGGCCAGTTGACGCTTCACCAGGTCGGGGTTGGCATCCGGTTTGTCAATTTTGTTCAACGCCACGACGATCGGCACTTGAGCCGCCTTGGCATGGTTGACAGCTTCTTTGGTTTGCGGTTGAACGCCGTCATCTGCCGCCACAACCAGAATGACAATATCCGCGCCTTTGGCTCCGCGCGCGCGCATTGATGAAAACGCGGAGTGCCCGGGGGTATCCAGGAAAGTAATCAGGCGGTTCTTATGCATCACCTGATAGGCGCCAATGTGTTGGGTAATCCCACCGGCTTCCCCGCCCGCCACGTTGGTGTGACGAATCGCGTCCAGCAAGGTCGTTTTGCCGTGGTCAACGTGGCCCAGGATTGTAATTACGGGGGGGCGGTTTTCGAGCTTACCGGGGTCCTCATCCATGATGATGCGACGCCACAACGGAATCTCACCGGTTTCCTCTTGTAACACCTCTTCTTTATGCAGTTGAGGGGTGAAGCCCAGTTCGGTAGCGACCACCGCGGCGGTATCAAAGTCCACCTGCTGATTGATACTTGCCATCACGCCGTTGGACATCAGGATTTTGATGACCTGCACGGGGCTGGTATTCAGGTGCGCCGCCAATTCGCGCACGGTAATTGTGTAAGGGAGTATAACGTTATTATTCCCGTCATTGCTCATAGTCCACCTCCATAGTTTTTTGGTCAGCAGCAGCGCTGGATTTGGTTTTATGAGCCCGACAGGCGTAAGCGTTACATGGGTTAATCCTTAACGAACGCTGTTCCTGTCAGTGGAAACCTCGTTGATTTCAGTTTCCACTGGCAGTGTTTGCATGAAGGCGGTCAATGTGACCAAATCCTGCTCAGAAAGGGCGGTTCGCAGCGCATTGGCAAGCGGACCTTTCAGTCCTTTTTCCCAGCAGGCTCTCGCGTCGTGAAGATATGCTCCTCTGCCAGCGAGCTTGCCCGTCGGGTCCACCCGCACACCCTTGTCCGTGCGCACCAAACGCAACAGGTTGCGTTTGGGCAGAACTTCACGGCATCCGACACAGGTGCGTTGTGGGATATGCTTTGGTTTGCGTGAACTTTTTGCTGCCACCTTTATCTGCTTGTTCTAATTCTTATTTACCAATCCTCGTCCCAACTATCGTCTTTTTTGTGCTTATACCGGACGATAGATTCATCTTTTTCCGGGTCGTACTCCACAGTATAACCCTTTTTCTTCTTGCCCTTACCCTTCTTGTCCTGCTTCAGGTCTCCGCCTTCGTCTTCGGCTGCCAGGTCGCGAATTTTCTCATCACGCCGCAAGGACTCAAGGTTGAAGAGTTCTTCAAAGCTCTTTTCGTCCGTCTCGGGTTCTTCCGCAGCGGCTGGCGCTTCTTCCGTGCCGGCGGCGGGTTCTTCCGCGGCGGCCGCGTCTGCGGGCGCTTCGACCGCTTCAGGGGCGGCATGCCCGGCAGCTGCCGCGTCCAGGGCCACTTCGGCGGGAGCTCCTTCCGCCGTAGGTTCCGATACCGTTTCCAGCGCGGGGAACTGATAGCTTTCAACCAGGGCTGTAATCTCGTCCATGGCTTTGGGCCCAATTCCATTGAGCGATAGTATCTTATCGGCATCCAGTTTCGTCTGGAGTATCAAATCTCCAAAGCTCTCCATGCCAGCTTCCTGAAGAATGGTCAGGATGTGCTCTTTGAGCGGAACATCCAGAATGGGCATCTCAAAAGCGCGCGCGTCGATCGTCTCGCGTACTGCCCGGATCTGAGCCAACTCGGCGGCGTCTTCCAGTTTGCGGTCTGCCTCGCCGCGTTTTTCCACTCGATCCACAAAACGTGCCATCAGGGTGTTTTCTTCCGGAACGAGCGTCTTTCCATCTTCTTTCTTCTGCAGGATTTCGTCAATCCGGGTTATTACTTCAGCCTCTTCGGCAGCCATGTCCTGCAAGGATTGATCCGTGCGCAATTTCAACAGAGCCCGTGAGGCGGCTTCGGCGACGCTCATAATGTCAATCCGCCAACCGGTCAGCTTGGCTGCCAGGCGTGCGTTTTGGCCTTCTTTCCCGATGGCAAGGCTCAATTGATCTTCCGGGACAACCACAGTCGCGGTTTTGTTTTCACCATCGGCTTGATTGAGGTACACGCCGGAAGCTTTTGCCGGGCTGATCGCTTTTTCAATGTAAACCGCGGGGTCGCTCTTCCATTCAATCACGTCAATCTTTTCGCCGTGCAGTTCGTTCACAATCGCCTGGATGCGCACGCCTTTTTGACCAACGCAAGCGCCGACCGGGTCGATGCCCATCTGCGTCGCGGATACTGCCACTTTGGCGCGCTGTCCGGGTTCGCGCGCGATGGATCGGATTTCAACAATGCCGTGATAAATTTCGGGGACTTCGTTTTCAAGCAGGCGGCGCAGGTAATTGCGGTGCGTATGCGAAAGCAGAATCTGCAGACCCTTGGGCGTGTCCTTCACCTCGTACACGTAAGCGCGAATGCGTTCGTGCAGGCGGAAGCGCTCCCCGGGGATCATATCCTTGCGCAGCATGGTACCCTCAGCCTTCAGGTCCAATCCAATGGTGGCCTGAGCTTTATTAACCGCTTGCAGAACGCCGCTGATGATTTCTCCGACCTGACGACTGAAGAACTCAAACTGCTGGTTCTTTTCCGCGTCGCGGATTTTTTGTTGAATCGCCTGGCGTGCCGTTGAGGCGGCAATCCGGCCGAAATCTTCCGGGGTGGATTCAATCATTACAAGGTCGCCAAGCTGTGCGTTCGGATCCACCGCGCGGGCGTCTTCCAACAGCACTTCCGTGCGCGCGTCAATGATTGAGTCAGCCACTTCTTTTTCAGCAAAGATCTTGACCCCTCCCTTGTCCTTGTCCATGTCGATTTCCACTTTGACGACCTGAGCATTGGAGGCGCCGACGGTTTTCCGGTATGCGGCGATCATGGCAGTTTCCAGCGCGTTCATAATTGTTTCGCGCGGAAGCTGCTTTTCTTCCAGGACCTCGTTAAAGGCTAAGGCAAACTCGCTTTTCATTTTTTCTTACTCCAAAATTCCGTTCTTTCCAAAATACACCTCCCTGATACAAAGAAAAGTGGGAAGCTCCCACTTTTCAGACCAGAAAAGTATCGCATTGTTGATGTCAGTAGTTTACCATAGTTTTATGCAAATGCAAGAAAAACGCCAAACCATTCCCAATCCGAAATACAGCCCCATATAACAGGTATAATTCAGGTGACTATCCAGGAGGATACTATGAAAGCAAAACGAACTTGGTGGCGGGACGGGGTTATCTATCAAATCTACCCCCGCTCATTTCAGGATACCAACGCGGATGGAATCGGCGATTTGCAGGGTATCATCCAGCGCCTGGACTATCTTAAAGACCTCGGCATTGACGGCATCTGGCTTTCGCCAATCAACCCTTCCCCCGATGTGGATTTTGGCTATGATGTTTCGGACTATCTCAACATAGACGCGAAGTTTGGCAGTATGCAGGATTTTGACCTGCTCCTTAACGAAGCTCACCGCCGCAACATTCACATCATCATGGACCTGGTGCTGAACCACAGTTCCGACCAACATCCCTGGTTCCAGGAATCATTGAAATCGAAGGACAACCCATACCACGATTGGTACCTCTGGCGGGACCCGGCGCCGGATGGAGATTACCCCAACAACTGGTTGTCTTTTTTCGGCGGCTCCGGCTGGGAATACAACAGCAGCCTGAACCAGTATTATTACCACACCTTTTGCCCAGAACAGCCGGACTTGAACTTCCGCAACCCGGAAGTGCGCCAGGCAATCCTGGATGTGTTTCGCTTCTGGCTGGAGCGCGGCGTGGACGGTTTTCGCTTGGATGTGTTCAACGCCTACTTCAAAGACCGGGAACTGCGCGACAATCCCCGCCGGCGCGGCCTGCACCTGCGTCCGTATGACCGCTTCGAGCACGTGAACGACATCTCCCAGCCCGAGATGTTCCCTTTCCTGCAGGAAATTCGCAAGCTGGTGGATAAATATCCAAATCGTTATGTGGTTGGTGAAACCTTCCTGGCAAGCCCTGTGCAGGCGCGGATGTACATCGCCCCCGATTTGCTCCACGCGGGTTTCGATTACGCTTACGCCCGGAGCCCCTGGGGTCCGACCGGCTTCGGCAATGCCGTGGCGTATTGGGACGCCTTACACGGGGAGAAAGACTGGCCGAATTACTTCCTCAATAACCACGACACCCCTCGCAGCGCCTCCCGTTACGTCACCGGTGAGGATGACGCCCGTCTGAAGCTGCTGGCAAGCATGCATCTGACCCTGCGCGGAACCCCATACCTGTATTATGGCGAGGAAATCGGCATGCGCGACACACGTTACAGCCGCGCCGAAATTCAGGACCCGGTCGGCAAGCGTAAATGGCTCAGCGTAAAAGGTCGCGACGGCTGCCGCTCCCCGATGCAGTGGGACGCGAGCGCGAATGCCGGCTTCAGCCCCGCCAAACCCTGGCTGCGCGTCAACCCCGAGTATCCTACCCGGAATGTGGAGGCCCAGCTCCAGGATCCGGAGTCTCTGCTGAATTTCTACCGCGCGCTCATCAGGCTGCGCAGGGAAAACCCCGCGCTGCACGCCGGCAGCCTGGAATTACTGCCGCTGGAAAATGAATCGGTGTTGGTTTACAAACGCAGCGCTCCCACTCAGGAGGCGCTTATCGCGCTGAATTTTTCCAACCACCCTCAGCAGGTAAACCTGCCGGGAGAAGATAATACGCGCGCCTGGCAGCTGCTGTTTGGCGGCAGTGAATCCGACCCGCCGCTGCTTGACGCGGACAGCCTGAGCCTGCCAGCCTACGGGACGGCAATCCTGAGCCGATAAGGGTTAGGAAAGGCCGGCTGATGAGCGCACCAGACCTATTTGACTCGCTGCAAGCTCCCTTTATCGCCGGCAGCGACCGCCCAATCACAGGGCTTCCTCTGGACCGCTTCCTGCCTCCCTATTATCCGGGCGCGGCGCTGAACTGGATCAGCTCCCGCGCGGAGACTTCCAGTTGGGTTTTGGACCCATTTGGAAACGACCCATTCAGCGCGCTGGAACTAGCCCGGGCTGGTTTCAGGGTGCTCGTCGCCGCGAATAACCCCATCCCGGCGTTTATCCTGGAAATAATGGCATCCTCCCCGTCGGTCGCGGAAGTGGGCGAGGCAGTTTTAGCCCTGGCAAATTCCCGCATGAGCGACGGCAGCCGCCTGGAAGATTACCTGAATTCCTTCTACCTGCTGCCCTGCCCCCAATGTGGAGGGCAGGCTGAAGTCACCGGCTTTATCTGGTCTGAGGAACGCCCGGAGCCGGTCAGCATGCAATGGCTGTGCCAGCGCTGCCAAAAGAGCGGTGAGCTTCTGGGCAGCTCAGAAGCTTATCAACATCTGCGGCCTCTGCCCTCATACCCCCTGCACCGCTCCAGGGCTTTGGAGCTGGTTGCCAGCCTGGACGACCCACTGCGTCCGGTCATGGAAGAAGTGGTGCGCTTCTATTCTCCGCGAGCGCTCATTCTCTTGCAAATCCTCCTCAACAAAATTAACGCGCCTGATTTTCCCGAACGTCAGCAGAAAATTCTGCAAGCGCTCTTCCTCACGACCGCCGATCAGATGAATCAGCTCTGGACTTATCCCCTCGGGCGCAACCGTCCGCGCCAGCTTCTCCGCCCGCCAAGCTGGCAAGAAACGCACCCCTGGCAAGCCTTCCTGCGTTCCCGGGCGCTCTGGCAGACCGACTTGCCTCCGGTGACTCTGCGCGGCTGGCCGGATTTGCCCCCGCAGAAAGGCGGCATCAGCCTCTTTCACGGGCGCTTGCGCGAGCTTAATCCCCTGCCCGACCCCCGCTTGATGACGCTGGTATACGCGTCTTTGCCGCGCAGAAACCAGGCATATTGGAATCTCAGCGGTCTTTGGTCTGGTTGGTTGTGGGGTAAGGAAAGCGTGAACCCGCTCCGACACAGCTTGCTGCGGCAGCGTTATGATTGGACATGGCATTCCCAGGCGCTGGCGAAAGTTTTAACTCAACTGCCGGGCCTGGTACAGCCGCAAACCCCGATTCTGCTGCAAATTGGCGAATTGGACGGACTTTTCCTGATTGCCGGCATTCTGGCTGGTCAGGCAGCCGGTTTGCGCCTGCTCAACTGCGCTTCGGACGGCAGCCAGGATACCCTGCAGTGCCTGTGGGGCATTGGTGGTCTGCCGGCTGGCTCCAGCCAGGGCAATCTTGCCGCGGCAGCCTCTGAAGCGGCGCGAGCCCACCTTACCGAACGTGGGGAACCAGCCAATTATCTGTCTTTGCTGACCCACATCGTGGTTTCTGTTCATCAACAAGGCTTGCTCAGTTCCCCGCCGGGGAAGACTCTGAACGACCATCAGGAAGAATTGGAAGCCTGTCTGGCAGATACCGATACGTTTGTTCGCTTTAACCCGGGGATTGCCCCGGATACGGGGTTGTACTGGCTGCGGCAGCCTCTGATTGAGTACACACCCACCGCTGAGCGCCTGGAAACCGCTCTGCTGCAGCTCCTGCGCGCCAAACCAGACCCCACGCCAGAAGTCGTCAGGCAGACTGCCAACCAAAGCTGCCCGGGGCTGCTTACACCTGAAAGTGAGCTGGTTGATGCCGTCATGGCGGCTTATGCAGACCGCCTGCCCGATAGTCAGCCCGGCTGGCTGCTGCGCGCGCGGGAAGCACCCCAAATCCGCGAGAAAGACCTGCTGGAAATCCGCGTGATACTGGAACAGCTTGCCGCCCGGCTCGATTACAGCCTGCAGATCAGCACCGAAGCAATTCACTGGGTCAGTCGTTCGGGCAGCGTGGCGCATAGTTTTTTCCCATTGCTGAGCGCCTGCGTCAGCCCGCTGCTGCGCTTATTCAGCCGCACGCCCGGGCAGAAGTATTTCGTCATCCCCGCCAGTCGTTCAAACCTGGTTTCTTACCGGCTGAAGCGGGATCCAAATCTGCAGCTGCTGTGCGGCGAAAGCTGGCATTTTGTAAAATTCCGCCAGATTAGAAATCTGAAAGAAGATATGCTGCTCACCCGCGAAACCTTCGCGGAGCGCGTCCTCGAAGACCCGCCGGAATATCAGCGCGCCCAACTCAGCTTATTCTGATCCTGCGGGCTGCTTCCCTCTTTATGGCGTTTCATCGGGAGGGGGCGTTGGCTCGCCCGGGGTCGGCGTCGGCGGCGGTACGGGCGTATCGAGCGGAGGTGTCGGCGTTGGGGTTGGCAGCTCGGTAGGGGTTGGGGTAGGCGTCGGTACGGTCAGATGCAGCCTGAACTTCTTTTCGACTTGGGTGTCTGCCGTGCTGCGCATCCGGATGCGCACCGTCACCAGTTCAGCGGTGATTCCGCTCAAATCCCAGGTGTAAATTTCCTGGGCTGAGCGCACCGGTGTTTTCTCCCAATCCACAAGCGTCTTCCACTCATTGGGCTTCTCACCTTCTCCCCAATCAATCTTAAATTCTTTGAAGTTCGCGGTAGCATCAATGACGCCCACAATCTTGAACGGATTTTCGCTGATGGTACCGCCGTCCGTGAGCGTGACCATATCGATAATCGCCCGGGGGTCATCCGCGCGGCATTCCCTTTCCGGCAAAATCACAAAAGGATCCGGGAAGCCGTAATCCCGCGCCCAGTTCTGACCCTGTTCGGTATTCTTCAGCCAGTTGATTGCGTCTTTGTCGCTGACGTTGACGACCAATTGCTCCTTGGCAAAGTCGGAGCAAGCTGCTGAGGCCCGCAGTCCGGTCCATCCATCTATTTGAACCATTTTCCACAGGTCATGCTCCTTGGTGGCAGGCAGCTGGTCAGACGCGAAGATTTCAGTCCGCTGCCTAGGGCAGTATTCCGAAGGCTCCGTGCCGGAGACTGAACAGATGGTCCGCGTTACCACATCCTGCGGTTGAGAGAAGGGTGTGGCGGCTCCGCCTTTCAGCAAATTAATCCCGCCTTCCATCACCCGCGCCCAGATAGGCGCCGCGCCGCTGATGCCGGTGGTGTTGACCATCGGGGAATAATCCGCGTTGCCCACCCATACGCCCACCACCAGATCAGGCGTGTAGCCGAGGGTCCAATTATCGCGGAAATCGTTGGTGGTACCAGTCTTAGCCGCCACATCGAAGGGCAGGTTCAGAATAGAATCCCTGCCAAACATCGGAGCGCGCGCGTCGGCATCCGAGAGGATGGAGGTAATCAGGTAGGCGTGCGCCGCGCGCACCACCTGGTCGCCCTCAGGGGGCTTATATTCAAACACAACTTTGCCGGTATAGTCCACGACTTTGGTCACCGCCACAGGCGCCACGCGTTTGCCTTCATTCGCGAGCACCGAATAAGCGCCGGTCAGTTGCAGCAGGCTCACTTCTCCGCCGCCGAGCGTGAGCGAGAGGCCGTAATCTTCCCGGGAGAAGCTGGTGATGCCCAGCCGCTTTGCCATTGCGATGAAGCCGTCCTCGGTGCTCGTGTTCGGGTCGTCGTAGATACCCACATAGTACAAAGCTTTCACAGCCGGAATGTTATAGGAGTTCGCCAGCGCGGAGCGTACCGTGACCGGTCCATGAAAACGTCCGTCATAATTGACGGGCTCATAAGGAGCGCTGGGGTCATCCGCCCGCCCGGAGGGTGGGAAAGAAACCGGCACGTCCCAAATCAGGGTAGCCGGCGTCCAGTCTTTCTCGAAAGCAGCCAGATAAGTTATCGGTTTGATGGAGGAGCCTGGCTGGCGCGTTTCTGTCAGCGCCATATTTACCTGACCGCTGATAGCTTCGTTGTAGAAATCCGCCGAGCCAACCATCGCCAGGATTTCGCCGGTTTTCGGGTCCAGCGCGACAACCGCGCCGTTTGTGGCATTGTTCCCGGTCATCGTCGCCAGCTGTTCCCGCACCGCGTTTTGGGCAAGCTCTTGCAAGTTGGGGTCCAGCGTGGTGTAAATTGTGAAGCCGGAATGGTAGATGGTTTGCGGGTCGTATTGGCTTTCCAACAGCGATTGGATATAAACCACCCAATGCGGGAAGCGCATACTGTTGGTGTTTTGGGTGAAGTTGTAAGCCTCCAACGTATCCGCCGCGTTCAACGCGTCGTTGGCGCTGACACAGACCTTGTCAAGATTCTTGCCGATAAAAATGCAGTTTTTCTCACTGCTGAGTTCATAAATCAGAACCAGGACGGTTTTATTGCGCGTTAGGGTCGCTGCGCGGTTGTTATAAATGTCGTAAATTGCCGGCGATTGCGGCAGCCCCGCCAAAAAAGATGCCTGCCAAAGTTGTAAATCCGCGGCAGTGGTGTTGAAGTAGGTTTCCGCGGCAGCCTCAATCCCGTAGGCGAGGTTGCCGTAGAAAATTTCGTTCAGGTAGAGCTCCAGCACTTCTTCCTTGCTGTATCGGCGCGTAATTTCAGCCGCCAGGATGATTTCCCGCGCCTTGCGGTCGTAAGACTGCTCAAAGCGTTCCTCACGCAGCAGCAGCATGCGCGCCAATTGCTGGGTGATAGTAGACCCCCCGGAAACAATTTCGCCGGAGGTGTAATTCATCCACAGCGCCCGGGCCAGCGCCATCAGGTCAAAGCCTGGGTGATTGTAGAATTCTTTATCTTCGGTTGCGATAGTCGCGGCAATCAGATAGGGTGAAATTTTTTCGAGCGGCACGTAGGTGCGCTTACCCGCGTTGGGGTCATTGATTTCGAATAGAATGTTGCCGTTGCGGTCGAGGATGCGCGTGGTCTCAAATTGCGAGGCGCGCGACCGCAGCTCCGCCACGCTTGGCAGCGTGGACGCGATGCGAAAATACTGCACGCCAACAAAAAGCATGCCCACGAAAATCAGCGCCAGCAACCCAAACAAAACAGGCAGAAGCACCCGGGTGGGTTTCTTTTTCACTGGTTCAGTTGGGGCGGTTTTGCCCCGCGCGGAGGGGTGAGGGGTTCGCCCAGCGCCCGCGCGCGGCGGGCTCGCTTTCGGGGTGCCCCGGGCCACGTCAAACCCGGCGCTCTGCTGCTGCGAGAAGGCCGACGGAGCAAGCTGCGTGGCTCCCGGGTCGGTCTCGGTCACTTTTTTAATAGGCAGCGGCTGGGCCTGGGGCGCCATGGGAGGGGCAGCGAAATCGGGGGGGATGGTGGGAATGTTGTCTTGCGAAGCGGCGCCTGTCTGACGGTTGGGAGGAATCCAGCCACCGCCTGGTTTAGTCATCCGGATATTTTCGTCGGGTTTTCGCGAAGGAACCGGCTTGACCCACGCCCCGGAAAAGTAATCCGCGCGGGTTTGCGCTGGAACGGGTGGTTTTGGCGCGGGGCTGCCCGCTTTTTCATCAAACTTGGCGATTTCCTCAAACCAACCGGCGACAGCGCGGGTATCAGGCTGCGTGATGTCAATCGGTTGGGTCTTTTCCTGCTTCGTTTCGCTGTTTTGGGTTTGTTCGGGCTCCGCGGCGGTCTGGTTCTCGCCCTCTTGTGGGGTGCTCAAGCGGAGCGTTTGAGCGTTTTCCGGTTCTTCCGCCATCTGCTCTGGCAGCCTCGCGGAAGGATGCGTTTCTTCATCCGGCAGTTCCTGCGCGGGCGGGTTTGAAGCTGAAGTCGGCAAAGCCGCCGGCGTGGTATCGTCCAGCGCGCCCTGCCCGGAAGACGCGGACGCGTTTTCCGGGTTGTCGAAGTCTTGAAAAGAATTCAGCTCGCCAAAGCTATCTCGTTCGGAATCGTCCGAAGCAGCGTTAGTATTCATCATCAGGTCTTCTCCCTTGGCGTTATTGTAGCATAAAGGTTATTAACCCTTAAACGCTGGCATGAGGCCTGATGTTCCCCCGGCTTTCTTCACCAGCACCCCAATTTACCACCTCGCGGGATAATAAGCCTTCGGCGGTTTGCGTGTGGTGCTAAAATACACCTGATGAGCACGGGCCCTTTCTTTAATACCGACCCAATCCTTCTCACGCTGGCGGCGGATCAGCGCTTTGGCCCGCTAAACCCTGAGCTCGACGCCGTCTGGCAGATTAAGCTCAAACCGAACGGACCGCTTGCGTTGGAAACGAACTTTGGGCTGCGGGTGGAACGTTTCCGGATTTTTCCTGTCTTTCTGGTGAACAATAAAGCCGTCACCGAGATCGGCGCTTTCCTTTCGCCTCCGCGCGTGGATCTCATCCGTTCCAATTATGTCAGCCTCAGCTGCTCTCCCGCCGCGGGGCTGCAGGCACGCTGCGAATTCTGGGCCGCCTGGAGCGACACGCTCCTCTCACGCGTCTCTCTCACGAACACCGGTTCGTCACCAATAAACCTCGGCATACAATCCGCGGCGGATTTGCGTCCGCGGGAAGGTATTCAGGGAATGAACGCCGCCGTCCGGGGATATCAGCCTTACCTGCTGGGCAGCAGCGGCAGTTTGTTTGTGGCAGCCGCCCACGCGGACGACGCGCGAGTGGTGTTCAGCCCCTACCCGGCTTTGCAGCAAACAATGGAAATCGCGCCGGGCGGCACGTTCACCATTCGGCTGCGCTGCTGCACGGGCATGGACGCGAGCGCTCTGGAAGCAAAACTTTTTGAACCCCATCCGGATAATTGGGACGCGCAAATTGCCCGCCTCGCCTTGCGCCACCAGGCAGATTTGCTGCGCGTGAGCACCCCAAACCCGGAGTGGGACGCCGTTTTCCTCTCTGCTCAAAATCAAGCTTTCCAGCTGTTGGCGCGGTCTGAACGCGAACCAGACCTGCCCTTCTATCTTGAGCGGCGCAGCCCGGAACAAAGCTTCGCGGAGCATGCTGACGGGAACAACGCGTTAACTGTGCTGCAGCCGCCTTTTAATGCCCTGTCTCTGTATCAGCTTACCCAGGTGCTCTTGCCAACCCAAGCCCAGACTGCCGCAAAGATTTTTTCCGGCAGGATTAACAGTCTCCCAGACTGCTCCAGGTTGCCGGGAAATTACCGCGTTGTACTTCCCTTTCCCTGTCTGTGCGCCAACGCGCTGAGTATCTTTCTGCAAACCCGCGACCACGACTTTCTTAAATCCGTTTACTCGCGGCTGCGCCGCTACACGCTGACCTGGTTTGATAAAGACCACGACCTGGACCGCGACGGTTTGCCGGAATGGCTGACTATCTCGCAAACTGGCTGGCACAACCACCCCAGCTTTAATTTTCTCAACCCACATGGGTTATTCACCTGGATAGCCGCTGTCGAAAACCTGGGCTTATGTCAGCTGCTGGCCCGGGAGTTGGACGCGCTGGAACAAATCGCGCGGGCCTTGAACGACCTGGAAACCAGCACGGTCGCGCAATCCCTCAGCCATCGGTTGGCCGACAGCCTGGATAAAATCCGAAAAAAATTGCCAGAGGCCTCTTGCTGGGATCGGGATACCCACCTGTCCACGCCCCACAGCGTGTTCTTTGAGGGCGCGTTCTCAGATATCCCGCGCGGGATTCACCTCAACCCGGCCAGCCGCGTGAACATTAAACTGATTTTCAGCGCCTCTGTCAGCAAGCCGGCCTGCGTCTGCCTGCGCGGCACGGACGCTGCCGGAAAAATGCTGGAGGAGCGGGTTGACGCGAGCGAAATCTTACGCCTGGCGGACTGCCTGGCGCTAACCAGCAATTCGGTCTTCTCCCGCCTCGAGAGCGTCAGCGCGCCAGACCTGGACGGACAGACCTGGACCCAACTTTACGCAGCAGACCTGACCCTGCGGGACGTGGGTTGGTTTTTGGCCTGGGAAGCCTCCCCCCCTCCGGAGGAAAGCCCGGAGAGGCGCCAAACCAACGGCGAAGACCCATTCCAGGCTTATCCATTTGGGCTGCCGGAATATTTTGGCAGGGCTGATGAAAATGACGGTCCCCAACTGGTCAACCCCGCATGGAACACCTTGGTTTTGGAAGGTCTGATTCAGCGCGGGGATAAACGATCCGCGTGCGCCTTATTTGCCAGCCTGATGCGCGGCGCGGCAGGGGTGCTGCGCGGCGAACATGCCTCGTTTGAAGCCTGGAAGAGTTTGGATAATCTGCCGGCTGGAACTCGCGGCGCGGCAGCCGGGCTTGTTCCTTTGCAAGCCTTTCTGGACCTGGTGGGTGTGCGCATCCTGGCGCCGGATAAAGTTCAAATCAGCGGCGAGTATCCTTTTGATTGGCCCTTAACCCTGCGCTATCAGGGTCTGGAAATAACCCGTTCTGGAAAAAACAGCACTATTACCCTGCCGGATGGCACGGTCTGTCACCATTTTGGCAGCCAGACCAAGACTTTTCAACCCGAAAGAGACTGAGCTCTCTCCACCACAAGCCCGAAGAAGCGCTAATCCACGGTTAGCGTCTTGCTCAGGTTGCGCGGAAAATCCGGGTCGTAACCCCTTCCAACCGCCATGTAATACGAAAGCAGCTGGAGCGGGATTACGGTTAATATCGGCGCGAAAAGCGGGTTCGAAGGCGGAATGGTGATCACATCGCTGGCATTGGCGTTCAGCCGGCTGTCTTCCTCACCGATCACGATTGCCCTGGCTCCCCGGCAGCTGACCTCGTTTATCCCGCTCACAATCAACGGGACATCTTCCGGTCCAACCGCGAAAAGCACCGGGAACCCGTCCGTGACCGCGGAGAGCGGGCCGTGTTTAAACTCAGTGCTGAGCATGCCTTCACAATGGGCGTAGGTGATTTCTTTCAGTTTGAGCGCGCCTTCCAAAGCCGTGGCGTAGGTGCTGCCGTAACCGAGGCTGTAGAGGTCATTCCACGCGTTGATGGAATCGGCCAGCGCGCGCGTTTGCGGGTCCGTCCAACGGATGGTCTTTTCCATCAACCCGGGCAGCTCATCCAGAGACGCGGCTTCACCGCCCGCCAAACAAGTCGCCAAATAAAGGAAAGTAATGACCTGGTTGGTGAAGGTCTTGGTGGCGGGCACGCTGATTTCATAACCGCAGGTGAGCGGCAGCCAGGCGGAGGTGGTTTTGGTAAGCGTGGAGCCAATCACATTCGCCACGCTGAAGCAGGTCATCCCCCGCTTCCGGGCGTGTTCCAGCGCGTTCAATACGTCTTTCGTCTCTCCGGATTGGCTGACAAAAATGCCCACGTCCTGCGGCCCGACTGTCGGAGCGTACTGCGGGATAAATTGCGGCGCCAACACCGGCACCGCCGGCTTGCCAGCCAGGCGGGCAAAGTACACCGAACCAGCCAGACAGGCGTGGTAGCTGGTACCGCAGCCAATCAGGTAAAGATTGCGCGCGCCGCGGATTGCTTCCAGGATGCGCTTCAGGTCTTCGTGCTGCTTGAGTAAATGCAGCAGTTCGCGCGCCACCTGCGGCTGCTCGTGGATTTCCTTAAGCATAAAGTGGGCGTATCCGCCTTTTTGCACGGCGGACATTTCTTCTGTGATAATTTCCGGCTCACGCGCGATTTGGCTGCCGTCCGCGACCGAATACAACGAAACGCTGTCCCAGCTCAGGCAAACCACGTCGCCGTCGTTCAGGCGCAGCACTTTGCGGGTGAGCGGCAAAATTGAAGGCAGGTCGGAAGAAACACAGGTGAAGTCTTCTCCAATGCCTACCACCAGACCAGAGCCCTTTTTAATGGCGTAAAGCTTGTCGTCGTGAATCCGTCCGATGACGAACGCGTAGTCGCCTTGCAGGTCGGCGTACGCGGCGCGGATGGCATCCACAAAAGAATATCCGCGGTTGATGTAGCGTTCCACGGCGTGCACGCAGGACTCGCCGTCGTTCTGAGAGCGCACAGTCATGCCCTCGGCCGTGAACTCCTGCCTGAGCTCCACGTTGTTTACGACGTTGCCGTTGTGCGCGCCCACCAAATCGCCGTCCGAGTCCAGATGGGGTTGGGCGTTTAGCTGGGAAGGCACGCCAAAAGTCGCCCAGCGCAGTTGGGTGATGCCGCGCTGGCCGGTCATTTCAGCAAAACGGTATTTTTCGGCGACCTCGTCCACACGGCCTTTGTCTTTCCGCAGGTCAATCCGCCCCCCACTGATGACCGCGGCGCCAACCGAGTCGTAACCGCGGTAGGTCAACCGGCGGGCCGCTTCCACCAGGATGGGTCCCAGGTTCTGTTCATTTCGCGTCACAATGCCGAAAATTCCGCACATACTCGTCCTTTTTTGTGGTTGATAGTTCGAGGCTGAATTATAGCGGAAAATGCAATAACCTCGCGGAACCGCCTTATGAAGGCCAGGGTAGAATTGTACCCATCAACACCCCGGCTGCCCGGTTCATTTCGCCGGTTGGCAAGGCAAAAACCGCCTGGCTGACCTTTGTGATGGGGTAATCATATGGTCGTCAGGGCCGTTCGGGCATGTCTGGGCAGGTCTACCAGGTTGGGAATTTCAGGAAACCAGTGTCGTTACCAAAGTGAAGGAGAGGGAAGATGGGAAATTTCCTGGAACATGAAAAAAATTATCAAATCGCTTTCAAACTACACTCACCAACCATCTCAAAGCAAGCCCGAAGCGATGGTTTCTTTCGGGGCAAGTTCAGACCTTTTTGCCTCCCACAGGAATATGCCGGGGAAAACCTCTACCCTCCGATACGGGAAGACGCCCTCAAGTTCTTCAGTGAAAAAAAGATAGGCTGGCATCAGGGTAATTCCGGCAAACCAAGCAACCACTTATGCGATTCACAGGTGTGCGCTGTCAACTTTTAGTTTCCGTTCACAAACCGACCCGATGAACTGGCAAAATTGCTTAAACCAATCTTCCCAAATTACCACAAAATGCTGCCTGTCGAGGATGCGCTGTATGTATCTTTTGAATGGATAGGCAATGAAAATTCCCAGGGGGAGCGGGCACATGGCGAAGGCACGCGTACTAGAGGAGCGAATTTCACCAGCACAGATGCCGTCGTCATGTTTGAGAATCTGGAAGGTCAAAAACAGGTTGTATTAGTTGAATGGAAGTATACGGAATCCTATCCTGGAAATTACCTTGGTATCGCGAAAAGTGGAACTGACCGCCGGAAAATCTATCAACACCTTTTCGAAAATCATGACTGCGTAATCGATTTGGCAAAACTTCCCAACGTGGACGCGTTGTATTATGAGCCTTTTTACCAATT
Source organism: Chloroflexota bacterium (assembly GCA_029556265.1). Classification (GTDB taxonomy): domain Bacteria; phylum Chloroflexota; class Anaerolineae; order Anaerolineales; family Anaerolineaceae; genus Mesolinea. The sequence continues at coordinate 63,625 of JAKQFH010000012.1, forward strand.
GATGCGCCAACAGTTTCTGGCTTCCAAAATGGAAGCGGCGCGTGAGCTCGGGGCGGATATTGTCAGCTTGCTCCACATAGCACCTGGAATTAATGAGGATTTTAAAAAAATTACCTCACCAGACTTAATCGGGTTGGGAAAAACCGCTGTTGAGGTCTGGGAAAACCTGGTTAACACTGAGGGAAGATTTTTCAGCGTGCAAACCGAGGATTTATTCGGGGATTTTGCAAGTGATGCGTTGAAAGATTGGATTCAATACATTCGGACCAGATATCCCTGGGTGACGCGAAAACAATACTTCGCCGGGTGATGCAAGAAATTGTTATCCTCTCTGAAAACCGGAAATCCCCGGCCAATAAAAGCCCTTTGCCTGGGCGAAAAGTCTCACCGCATATAGTCCGGGTAGCTGAACCTTCCCTGCCCGTCCACCAGAATGCCTTTAACCGATATCGCCCGCGCCTCCGATGGATTGTTGAGGTACACCAAGGGAATGCGCACCTCCAACGCTTCCGCCCAGGCGAACAGCGCGGGATAAGTTTGGGGTTTCGAATCGGGGCAGCCGTCCACGCTCCCCACCGTGAACGCGCCGGGTTCGTCCGACCAGACCTTAATCGACCGCTCGCTGGAGCCGCAGGCATTTGGCGCTTTGAAGTCCATGAAGAAGTCCAGCCCCCATCTCCCTGCCGGCCGCGGCCCAGCCTCGAGCAGCAAATACAAATAGTTGTCATCCATTTTCATCGATAACGCGCGGATATCCATCGTCTCCCCCGCTGTTGAATCCCCGCTTTTATCACTCAAAACAGGCTCGTCATTCGCCCAGTCCTCCCTGTTCCCGTCCACAACGAGCGCCAGCTGCTGCGGGATGAGCAATTCGCCCCAGGGGTAGCCTTCGCAGCCCAGGAATTGGCTGGCAAGCAAGAGCAGCCTTTGGTTCAAGCCCTGGTCGAGGAAGAGCCTCTGCTTAATCGCGTCCACATTCGCGGTGGCGTTTTGGGTGGAGGCGGCATACAAAGCCTGGTTATCATCTGGTTGGTTGGAAGGCGCCTTAGCTGGGATAAAAACCTGCAAATGCACGTGGGGAATGCTGGAAGCGTGATCTTTCGGCCCGATGACGCCAAGGGGCGAACCCGCGGTTACTTTCTGACCATTCAGCAATTTGAGCATGACCCACGCCTCGCCATCAAAGTAAATATCCGCCGCGTGCGTCAGGTCCACCACAAAGCCCGTGTCTGGCGAATAAATCATCACGGCATTGACCGTGTCGAAACGTCGGGCGGGGTCTTCGTTCGGGAGCAGCCAAACGTAAGCCGTTCCATCCACCGGCGCCAGAAGCGGTGTTCCGACCAGGCTTGGGTATTTTGGCGAAGGCTCGGGGATAATATCCCAGGCGGGGTAAAACACGCCTTCGCGCGTGTGCCCATCGGCGACGCAAGCCGGCTTAACCTCTGAGGGGAATATCCAGCGCAAAAAAGGAAACTGCACATAAGGTCCCAAGCTCAGCGCTTGACTGCCGTTCTGGACCGCTTCTCCATCGGGTGTGCTGGCTTCCAGCAGGAGCGTCAGCGGGTCTGGTGGAATAATGAGCAGGCCGCCTTGCAGGTTGCCGCTCACGGAAACATACTTCGCGTCGGTCAGCTCAAAACAGATTTCACCGTCCATGGCTTCTGCTGGAATTCCACCCTCAACTATTTCGCCTCCGCGGCTGAGGGAAGCTTTCAGGAGCAAACCCTCCAAATCCGCGCGCCTGCCCGGATACTCCACGCACGCGACCGTGCCGTGGGTGCCCTTGCCCTTCAGCGCGGCGTTAAAGTCCCGCAGGGCGCGGGGCTTTGCTTCCGAAGAAGCGCTGTTCCGGGGCAGGCAGCCAGCCAGCAAAGCCGCCAGAACCATGCTGATCAGGAACCATAGAGCGCCTTTTTTGAGAGAAGTCATTTCAAACGCGTTTCGCCGGGCTTCCGGCGGAAGGCCGTTTTTCGCCTTGCAATTTATCCAATTGCCGCCAACCACATAGGCTGCCAGCTGGCTCCGCCGCCCGCTATGATAATTATACATAGCCTGGAAGAATTGGGCGGCGGCGCACAAAAGAAAACCGGCAGGCTTCAGCGGGCTGGCGCGGGTCGATTTTCACCCGCGGCGGAGGCGTTATCCGCGGAACGTTAAAAGAGAGCTGCTTCGTCCCGCCAACCAGACCGGGTGTCAGCGCGGAAGCAGCCTTTACGGCGTGTAAATCAACGAAACCCTTACTGCCTGATCACAATGGGTAAGTAGAGCGATAAAGGCAGCTCAAAGGCTCCGATATCACACCGGGCTGTTCCATCCTGGTTGCCATCAATCGGACGGAATACGCCTCGCTGATCCGCGGAGGGGCAGGTTGTTGGGCTGCCGGCATCAATCGCCGGGCTCGCGGGGCTCAACCCATAAGTCTGGGTGAAGCCGAAATAATCCCCCAGGGGCAGTAGCAAAGGGTCAACCGTCAGGTTTCCCTCTCCGGGGTATCCACCGCCCTGGATGATACTGTGATCTGCCGCGGTCGTCGCATTCCAATTATTAATCTGGTTTGGCAGGTTTCCCCAAATTATGGAGTTGGTCAGCTTCAGTGTGCTTTCGGAATTATAAATCGCCCCGCCTTCAGCCCCCGAGTTGCCCACCATATCCACGTTGACCAGGGTAATATCACAGTGGTAATCGTTGAACATCGCGCCGCCTCCGGACTGGGCGGTATTTCCGGAAAAGGTTACATTGGTGAGCACCGCCTGACTTGAGTTGCTGTTCTCCATTCCCCCGCCATAAAGCCGGGTGGAATTCCCCGAAAATGTTACAGAGCGCAGCATAATCGTGCTGCCGCTCCAGTTAGCCATCGCGCCGCCAGTCCAGCCTGAGGAGTTGTTATGAAAAGTCACGTCGGTTAAGTTCGCCCGGCTGCCGCTATTAAACATTCCGCCGCCATAGGTGTTATCGCCCACGCTTTGATTGCCCTCGAAAACCACTCTGTTCAGGGTTGAAAAGCTGTTAGAGTCGGTGTACATTCCCCCACCACGATTATTAACTGTATTGCCGCTGAAGCTGACATCGGTCAGGACAGGGTTGCTGGCCGTAACCGCAAGCCCGCCGCCTTTTCCCGCGGAATTGTTAATAAAGCTCACGTTAGTCAGGGTCGGGCTGCCGTCGATTGTGTACATCCCACCGCCCTGAGCAGCGGCATTGTCGCGAAAGGTCAGGTTGCGCAGGGTCGGGCTGCCTTCGAATTGGATCAGTCCGCCGCCCCTGTCGTAGAAAATGGACCAGTCGCCGCTCGCGTTCCCGTCACAGATGGTGAAACCATCCAGAACAGCCGTGGCGTTCACGCCAGAGCTGGTCACGACGTGATAGCTGTTGTCAGTATTGATATTTTGAGCCCCAATATCTCCGCTCAGGCTGGTCGGGTTGGCTTCCCAATTCCGACTCTCCCAGCCGCCTCCGGCCGCGGGAAAGCCGCCATAAATGGCAACGCCGCTTTTAAGCTGGAAGGTAGCGGCAGGGTTAGCGCTGACAGTGGGTTTGTATACACCGGAAGCCGCCCAAATCTGATCACCCGAAACCGCGGAAGCCAGCGCGGTTTGTAAATCGCAGGCTTCTGCCCACGAGGAACAATTGCCGGTTTCCCCGGGTCGGGCGTAGTAAATGCTGCCGGAAATTTCATCAGGGGTCCTGGCTGCGGAGGCGCTTCCCCAAGCCAGGCTGAGGGTGAAAAAGCAAATCAATACGGCGGTGCTTAGGTTGTGAGTGTAATTTTTCATAGAATCCTTTTCTGAAAAAGCTGGCGGAACAAGCGCGATTAATAATAAATGATTCCGAAATATTTGGAGATATATTGCATCAAAAAATGAATAAGTTGGTCAACTATTCGGAGAGCGGCAATCCGCGCAAAGCCTGCAGCTGGGTTCAGGGGGTTAAATATTGGCTGAGTGACCGGTTTCGGGGGTTTCGGCCATGGCAGGAGGGGCAGGTTTCGAGATCGTCTTCCCGCACCAGACCCCGCGCGTAAACCATTGGTGTCGCGGATTCGCCAGCGGAAGGGAGCGCCCCCACCTAACCTCAAGCTCAGCCCTTTCCTCATTTTCAGCGGCAGGAGACCGACGTTTTTCTTCATCCTCAACGCCCCTATCGCAACATTTCCCCAGGATTGATACAAAAAAACCCCGCGTCCGGGGTAATACTGACGAAAAAAACAGCAGTGAGCGCGCAGGGGATCGAACCCTGAACCAATGGCTTAAAAGGCCACTGCTCTACCATTGAGCTACGCGCCCAGCAAGGCAATATTTTAGCACGCCCATCCCTCTAAGTCAACCGCTTTTTCTTCCCGCCAGTGTTATCATTGTTTCACCTATGCAGCCAGAGCGCCCTCTCACCAAACCCGACCTGCTCCGCCAATTGAGCGCGGCCCGTGCCGCCTTCGACGCTGCCATCTGCTCCGTGCCCCTCGCGCGTTTCCCCGAACCCCTCCCTGGCGGCGATTGGTCAACCAAAGACACGCTCACCCATCTCACGTTTTACGAGCGCCAGCTGGCTGAACGCCTGTGGGAGCAGCTTGAACATCGTCCGCACACGTTTGTGGATACCGACTTCATGACCTGGCAAGAGCAAAACCCCTTTATCCGCGAACGCCACAAGCACGACTCAATCCAAACCGTTCTGCAAGAATCCCGGTCGGCCTTCGAAAGCCTGTGGAGCGCGCTCAATGCCATGTCCGAAGCGGATCTCTTTCGCCCGCAAATTTGGGAAGGAGCCACGGTACCTGTGTTTATTCCGGATGTCTTGCGCGACGATGTGACTGATCATTACCCCGAACATATCGAAAACATACGCCGGCTTTTCCCCGACGATTAACCACAAAGGAGCAGCATCATGTCCCCTGAAAAACAAAACAAACCCTTCGGAACTTGGCCGTCCCCCATCACGCCGGAACTCATCGGCGGCAGCATCCGTTTCTCAGATGTCCAATGGGCGCCGGGTTCAGGCCGCTTGGTCTGGTGCCAGTCCCTCAGCGGCAAAACCAGCCTGCTCACACAGCTTGGGTCGGACGCGCCTTATGAACTCAGCGCCGGCTTCAACCCTTCCGGTGGGGTTGGTTACGGCGGCGGCGAGTTTTGTGCTGGTCTTGATGGGGCGGTCTTCGCGGATAAAGACGGACGCCTATACTTTGCGCCCTACGGGCCAGGCAGCCCGCGTCCTCTAACCCCCGCTTTTGGCAGCAGCGCCAGCCCTAAGCTCTCTCCCGCGCAAGACCGCGTTTTGTTTGTGCATACGTACGAAGGGCGCGACGTTCTGGCACTTGTTCGCCTGGATGGACAAAGCTGGCCACGCGTGTTTGCCTCCGGTGCGGATTTTTATATGCAGCCAGCCTGGAGCCCAAACGGCAAAGCCGCCGCCTGGGTGGAATGGGACCACCCCAATATGCCCTGGGATGGAACGCGCCTGATGTTCGCGGCTCTGGATGAGGGCGGCGACGCGATCGCCGAAGCCCATCAGCTGGATGGCGGCAGCCTCATCCCCACTTTCCAGCCGGAGTTCTCTCCGGACGGGCGCTACCTCGCTTACCTGCGCAACCAGGGCGAATGGGACCAACTGGTGTTGTTTGACACGCACAGCGGAGAAAAACGCGTCCTTCTGGACGGCTTATCGCTGCTGCCGCCAGCCTGGGTGCAGGGTTCCCGCGCGATTGCCTGGGCTCAAAACAGCCTCTCCATTGTCTTTCTCGAAAACAGGCAGGCAAAGGTCTTCCTGCAGAAGGTAGACATTTCCACCGGCACAGCCCAGCCCATTGAGACCGACTCTTTTACCAATCTGGAGCAGCTCAGCCTTTCCGCCAGCGGAGCGCTTGCCCTCATCGCCCAGTCCCCCAGCCTGCCTGCCCGCATCATCATCTTGCAGGCAGGTCAGACGCGCGTGGCTGCCCGCAGCCGCGCCGACGACCTCTTCCCTGCCGACTTGCCGGTCGCGCGGGAAGTGGATTGGATTTCCTCTGACGGCGCGCGCGTGTATGGGACGTATTACGCCCCCGCCAATCGCAATTACACCGCGGAAGGCCTGCCCCCCATGGTCGTTTATATCCACGGCGGCCCGACTTCGGCTACGCGCATCGGATTTGACCTGGATACGTCGTTTTTCACCAGCCGTGGGTATGCTTATCTGGATGTGAACTACCGCGGCAGCACCGGCTTCGGGCGCAGCTACCGCGAAGCGCTGCGGGGCAATTGGGGCAAATTGGACCTGCAAGACGCGGTGGAAGGCGCGCGGGCGGTCGTCAATATGGGTTTGGCAGACCCTTCCCGTTTGATTATCAAGGGAGGCAGCGCGGGTGGTTACACCGTCCTGAACGCGCTCATTCATTACCCGGGATTCTTCAAAGCCGGCTTGTGCTCTTACGGCGTCTCTAACCTGTTTACCCTCGAAATGGACACGCATAAATTTGAATCGCACTACAACGCCTCCCTGATTGGCAGCCTGCCGGAAGCAGCCCAGAAATATCACGACTTCTCTCCCATCTTCCACGCGGACAATATTCGCGACGCGTTGGCTGTCTTCCAGGGCGCGGATGATAAGGTCGTGCCCCAAAGTCAATCCGACAGCATTGTGGAAGCGCTAAAAGCCAACCGTGTGCCGCACATCTACCGCGTCTACCCGGGTGAAGGGCACGGCTTCCGGAAATCTGAGAGCATCATTGATTTTTACGGAACAATTGAACGCTTCCTCTTACAATATGTGATTTTTAGCTTATAAACCAAGGGAAAGGAATTTCAGATTGTTATGGTAATTAACGAATCTTTTATCCAGGCATCAGACGGCACCAGGCTTTATCTGCGCGAATGGGGCGACCCCTCTGGCGCGAATGCCATTATTGTCCTGCTGCACGGCGTGGGAGAGCACTGTCAACGCTATGAACACGTCGCCCGTCAGGCGTGTGAGCGCGGATTCTTTATGCTCGGCTACGACCGTCGGGGGCACGGGCGCTCGGAAGGCAAGCAGGGCCTGATTGGCTCCGTAGACCAGCTTGTCGCGGATTTCAGCCAGGTGATTGCGGTCGCCAGGGCAAAAAACCCCGCGCTGCCGATCTTCCTGTATGGGCACAGCATGGGCGCGCTGGGGGTGTTGTATTACGCTCTGCGCGAGAAGCCGCAGGTGAAAGGCATCATCGCCACCAGCCCGCCGCTGGATTCCAAAACCATATCCAAATCCAAAAAAATGATGGTGCGACTGCTGGACCCCATCCTGCCGAACCTGACCGTCCCCAGCGGATTGGAACAGGCAGCCATATCGCGGGATCAGGCGGTTGTCGAAGCGTATAAAGCCGATCCGCTCGTGCACGATAAGGTCAGCGTGCGGCTTGGCGCTTACCTGAACAGCGCGCCAGAGTACGTGATGGCGCACGCCAGCGAATGGACGCTTCCCCTGTACCTGGCGCACGGCAGCGCCGACCGCATCTGCCCCATCAGCGGTTCAGACGCGTTTGTGAGCAAGCTTAGCCTGCCCGTCACCTACCAGCGCTGGGAAGGTCTTTATCATGAAACGCACAACGAGCCTGAAAAAGAGCTTGTGATTGGCACCATGTTGGACTGGGTTGAGAGCCAGCTGGCTTGAGCGGTCTTCACGCTCATTCAAGAATTTTGCTCTATTTTCCAGAAAGCATTGCGGTTGAACACAGAACTCCCTCCTGAAAGGAGTTCTGTGTTTTTGCATTATTAATGAAGAAAGTAACCGGGATGACGCGCGTTCTCAGGTAAGACAAAACTGCGCTGCGCTTAAATAAAAACAGCGGAGAGGGCGGGATTCGAACCCGCGATACCTCGTCGGTATACTCGCTTTCCAAGCGAGCGCACTAGGCCAGCTATGCGACCTCTCCACAAGCAGAGCCGAATTATACCAGAAAATTCTGCGGAAACCGCAAGGTGTTTTCCGGATTTCGCGCTCTCAAAATAACCCGAAAATCATCTCTCCCGCCCAGGTTCCAGGCGGTCCTTCAGGTCAGCAACCTTTCCAACCATCACAGAAACATATCAACCACTTCACCAATGGCGTTGCGATGGTTGCTTCTGCGCGTGATGTAATCCGCCGCGGCTTTCGCGTCTTCGCTGGCATTGCGCACAGCAATTCCAAGCCCCGCTTTTTTTATCATCTCCACATCGTTGGAAAAATTCCCAACCGCGATAATATCCTCGCTGGGAATACGCAGCCGCTGAGCGAGAAAGCTGACAGCATGCCATTTGGTAATTCCATGTTGGAGGACGTCATAATAATGCGGTTGGGAATGCATCGTATACAGGTTCAGCTGTTCGCGCTCAATCAGCCGGTCCAGGGCAGCCCTGGAAGGATAGCCATACACGCAAAAGCTGTCAATTTCGGTTAGCGGCGCTTCGGATGGCTCACGAATAATCACGGGTTGATAATTCGCGTAGCGGGCAAACGCCTCCACGCTCTCATCCCACAGCGTCGCGCCCCAAAAGCGCCCGGCTTTGATGTGCAGAAGTCTCTTTTTCCGGAGAAAGTAGTCCACCACGATTTCCGCTTCACGTGGGTCCAGGCATTCATGCAGCAAAACCTCTCCCGTCGCCAGGTGAGTGATTTTCGCGCCAGTATCTACAATGAGATAGTCGGCATAAGGGAAATGCTCTGCCAATGGATACATTTCAAATTCGCTTCTGCCGGTGACAAAGCAAATTTGGGCGCCCTTCTCGCGTGCCAGTCGAAGGCTGTTTATTGTGGCTTCGCTTATCTCACCATGATTATTCACGGTGGTGCCGTCCATATCCAGCGCCAGAAGCTTAGCATGGTTCTGAGAGGTTCCGCTCACATCACTCCAGGGTCTCTCGGAAGGCAAACACCAATTTCATGAATTCTTTCACGCGTTCCACATCCACCGGATTGAACAGTTTTCCGTCAACTTTGAAAGTTGTCGCCACCACCGCGCCGTCACAAATCCGGAGTTTGTCCACGATTGTGTCTTTGGTGCAGCCGGTATTCGGGAAAACCACCGTCTCGGGAACCGCTTCTTTAACCAGCGCGAGCAGCTCATTCCCCACGCCTGTGCCTGCCGCGGAGCCAGAAACACACAGAGCGTCTGGGGATGCCTTAAATACCAGCGAACGGGCGATCGCGGCCAGGTTGCGCGTGTCCAGATTGATATCAGATTCGGGGTTCAGGAAGTAGAGCAGTTTAAGCTCGTCCAGGCGCAGAGCGCTTTTTCGGCGCAGGAGTTCGGAAAGCTGGTTGTCATAGAAACCGCCATCCCCCACGTAAACGCCGGAAAAAGTGCCCCTGGCAAAAGAGGCGTCTACTGCCGCAGCCAGCTCGATGGTTGCCAGTCCGTCAGAAATGCAGTCTACCCCATAAGGCACGCGAATGTCATTCATCAGTTCGCCAATGACGCGCGCCATCGCGCTGGGGGTCACAAAACTCATCCGACGCTGATAGGGCAAACTGAATTCATTGGAGAAGATGATGCCGTCAACGCCGCCATCCTGAATCGCGTGCAAGTCCGCGCGCGCCAGCGCGACGACGCGGCGCATACTGTCCTTTTCCTTGAATAGTGGATCACCCGGCAGGGGCTGCATGTGCAGCATTGAGATGATGGGTTTTTTCACTTTAAACAATGCTTCAGTCCAGAACATATTTACTCCTTTCAACCAGAAAAGAACTGCGTCCTGACGAAAACAGGACGCAGTTTGAGAATCCACTACCAGCCTCGGATTGGATGTGACATCGGATGATCCGCGGTGTTGCGGTCACAAATCAAGGTGACTTCGGGGATATACTTTGCCATCAGGGTTACAGGGTATTCAAGGGTAGGCTCGCTAAAAAGCGCCACGCGCACCACGGTTTGCTTCCAGGCGCCAGTGGTAACCATCAGCACCGCGCGTTTGGCAGAAAGCATTGCCTTGAAACCCAGCGTTACCGACCTGGGTGGAACGCGGTCATAGCAGGCGCCAAAGGTGCGATGAGACAGCGCCACAATCGTGTCGTCCGTCAGGTTCACAATGCGCGTCTTGGAACGGGCAAACTCTTCGATGCTTATCCGGTGGGTATAAAGCCGGGGGGCTTCACAAAAAGCGATCAAGCCTTTCGCGCCAACACCCGCCCAAATGGTATCCACTCCGCCCATTTCCTCAATCAGGTTATCAAGCGCGTCCAGGTCATTAATCCGCGGCCAATGGCGCTGCTCAAGGGGAACGTTCAGTTCCGGGTCAATTCGGCCGTAGAAAGCGGCATTCATGGTGCCTTCCAGGCTTTCGTAGGTATCCGCGACAGGGTACGGACGCCCTTCCCAATCCAGGAATTCGTCCATATGAAAGACGTGCAGGTTCCGCATGCTGATGCGTTCCCGGTTGACGCGCTCAATCAGCACATCATACTCATCTGTCGGGCCAGCCGGCAGCACCCATTTGGTGATCCTGCCCAAACGGTTGTTTTCCACGATTTCGTCCGCCATCATATTCCCGATGAGGTGCATCGCGGTTGGTCGGTCTTCCTTAATAACCAGGTTGATTTTACGATCCGGATGGTCCTGCAGCTGCTCAACCGGCAGGCTGCACCAATAATATAGTTGCTCGCGGGTGATATCCATGGCTATGCCTCATCCAACAACGCTTTGATAATCGCGTAACCGCGCGCCGTGGCGTACTCGGGTTCTGTCTGATACCTGGTGAAAAGTTCCAGCGAGAGGTATCCGTCGTAGCCAACTTCTTTCAGGGTGCGCACAATGCCGGGAAAATCCATCTGACCATCCCCAGGGATCAGGTGGTCTTCGCTGTCAATCATAGCGTCAATGAAATGGATATGGCGGACGTCTTTACCGCATTTGTTGAAGTACTCCACCATCGGTTCGCGAGAGAGGAGCGGGCAAGCCAGATCCAGCATGCCTTTCACCATGGGTGAGTTGACCGCCTGGATTGCCCAATACAGGTCATCCGAAGTAACCAGGATGGTGCCTTCATTCGGGGTAACCGGTTCAAGAATTATCATCTGACTGATTTTTTCGGCATGCTCAGCCAGAATCTGCATGTTTTCAATGAAAAGACGGCGGACATCAGCTTCCAAGCGGCCGTAGCCAGGATGGTTGCAGGCAAACATGCAGTATTGGGAGCCTATCAGTTTGGCAGCGTCCAAAGTGCGCTTAAAGTATTCCAGGCTTTCCCGGTTCAGTTCCGGGTCATCAAAAACAAGGCTGTAGGGCGAGCCGGTATTCTCGGGGGCGTAGCTGACAATCGGCAGTTGGTAGCGCTCGGATAGGCCGCGGATTTTCTTTCCGCCGTCGCGCAAAATATCCGGCGCGTAGGCGTGCGGGCGGAAACCGCCAATTTCAATCGCGTCATAATGATACTTGGCTGCCAATTCAAATGATTTTTCAAGTGGGTATCGGGAAATTCCTGCGGTAAATAAACTGATTTTCATTGATTGCTCCTTTTTATAATTTTCTACGCGCCCAATTTTGGTCGTGTTTCATCTTATGCCAACCTTCTGGTTATATCGCCGAAAGTTGATATCTTCCCTGTAATTACAGATAACTTGCTGCATATAGTTTACCACATTTGCCGGTTTTTCAATAGATAAGCTATTGACAATATTGTACCATATGGATTAGAATAGGGAATATGCTTGTAATTAAAGTTTGTCCACGGCTTATAAGCTGCAAAATAACCGGAATTGCTTCTTAGCAGACCTACGATGAAGAATCCTGCGTTTATTGCCCTCTGCCCAAAATACAAGAAGTCCGTTCCAAGCGTCACGCCCCATCCTTATGGATTGTCATTACGGCAATCAAGTACATCGGTTAGCCGCAATTTTTTCAAAAATCACAAATTTTAAGAAAGGATTTCATAAATGGCAACGCAATCCGAAACTCAAGTAACTCAAGCTGCTGTTGGCGAAGGCAACGTCCTTGGCCGCAAACTGGGCTTCCTCGCGGTCCTCGCTATTGGCGTCGGGACTACGATTGGCTCAGGTATTTTCTCCTCAGTGGGTGAGGTCGCCAATGCTGGCGGCAGCGCCATCATGACCGTGCTGGCATTCCTGGTCGGCGGCATCATTATGATCCCCCAAATTCTCGCTTATGCAGAGCTTTCCTCCGCATATCCCGAGAACGGCGGCGCCTATATCTACTTCAAAGAGGCTGGCTCCGATTTCCTGGCTTTCCTCTCTGGCTGGATCGGTTTCTGGGGCACGGATACCCCCGGTATCTCGATTATGGCCCTTGCCATCGCCAACTACATCAGCTTCCTGACTGGTGTTGAAGGCATCTGGCTGAAGTTGATTGCCATCGCGTTCATCATCTTCTACGCCTGGACTCACATCCGCAGCGTTGAAGGCGGTTCCAAGACCCAGACAGCCCTGACCGTAATAAAGATTATCCCCTTCGTGCTGTTAGTTGCTGTTGGTCTCTTCTATGTGCAGGGTCACCTGTTGAGCACCCCCGCTATCGCTGGCGCGCCCACCGGAATTCTGGCTCTGGTCGCGGCAATTTCCGCCACCACCTGGTCTTTCGATGGCATGCAATCTGCATGCTGGGTTGCCGGTGAAGTTAAGAACCCGCGCAAGAACATGCCCAAAGCGCTGATCGCGACCGTGCTGTTCGTCACCCTGCTCTACACCTTGATTTCCCTGGTGATTACTGGCTTGCTGCCCTTCGAACAACTGACCGCCTCCACCGCTCCAGTCGCGGACGCAATGGCTCAGATCCCCCTGATCGGTCAGGCTGCCGGCATCGTCACCGCGCTTATCGCTATCCTGGTCATCAACGGTTCCCTGACCAGCCTCATCCTGATTCAGCCCCGTCAGCAGTGGGCCATGGCTCAGGACGGCATGTGGTTCCGCTCCTTCGGTAAGGTTCATCCCAAGTGGCAGACCCCAGTGCTTTCCATCGTTGTGCAGTGCGCGTTTGGTATCCTGTTCCTGTTCTTTGCCACCCTTCGCGATCTGCTCGGTTACTTCACCTTCGCGCTGCTCCTGCGGAACACCTTCACCATGGCTGCCATCTTCTGGCTGCGCAAGAAGGAAAACTATAAGCCCAGCTACAAGATGCCCGCCTGGGTTCTGACAACCATTCTGGCTATCGCGTTCTCCTTCATCCTCCTGGTCTCCACCCTGTTGTGGGCGCCGGGTCCCAGCCTGCTGGCAGGCGTCATTGGCGTCGTCACTGGCTATCCCGCTTACGTGTACTTCAGAAAGACCCAGAAACCGTTCGAACACTTCGGTAACGAAGAGGCTTAGTCTGTCTAAGCTCAAGAACCTGTAAGTAAACCGATGTAGTCCTCGGGGGCATGGGAAGCGCAAGCGCCGAACATGCCCCCTTAATTTTCAGAGAAAACAAGAAAGAAGGAAGAATGGCTCATTATTTTCAAAACCTGGTTACAGAACTGATTACCCCCTTCAATGACGACGGCAGCGTTGATCACGAAACCCTGGCTGGAATTGTTGACTTCCAGATAAAAAATGGCGTTCGACATTTCTTCGTGAACGGACTGGGCGGCGAAAGCCACCTGCTCAGCTTCCAGGAACGTCAGGACGTCCTGCGGACCGTGTCCTCCCGCTGCACCGACGGCGCGAAAACCATGGCGTGCGTTTTCGTCTCAACGGTCCAGGAAGGCAAGGAGCTGATGGATATGTATGCTGATGTCAAGCACGACGCGATCTGCCTCACCGCTCCGGCGTTCTTCCCCTACAACGAGCAAGCCCTGTATACCTTCACTTCCGAACTCCTGGAATATGCCAAGGAACCCAGTTACATCTACAACTGCGTCCAGATGGGAACTCTCTACTCTCCTGAGCTGCTCACAAGGCTTTGGAAAGACCACAGCAACCTCTATGGCTATAAAAACGCCACACGCGATATTGTGCATTATATGCAGTGCCTCATGCGTATCGACGCGACCAAATTTGACTTCTTAGACGGCTGCGACGCGACTATCGCCCCGACTATGCTGGTTGGCGGCGTCGGCTGTGTTTCTTTCATGGGCGTTCCCTTCCCCAAAGAAACCAAAGCCATCTGCGATTACGCCCTTGCCGGCAACACCGAGAAAGCCATGCAAGCTCAGTACCGGATTCTGGAGCTGCGCAACATTCTCAAGAAATCTCCCTTCAATGCCGCGTACATGCTGGCGATGGAACTCACCGGCGGCCCAGTCGCCCGCAACACCCGCATGGTGCCCGAAATGGCGCTGGTATCCGACGCGGTCCGCAAAGAACTGTTCGAGACTTACGCCCGCCATCAGGCTGAGCCGTTGGAATAAAAATCCGGTGGATGCAATCCACCGCGGTTTACAGAAAAGAAAGTGAAAATGAACAGCACCAAAATCAACCTAAGCGAAGCAGCCTTTACTGAGAAAGAAAAAGTGTTCCTGCAGAACGAGGCATTTACCGCCGCGTTATTCCGTTATTCAACGCAGGTCTGCGCGGTGCGCCTTAGCAATTCCAAAATCAGCCTGGTGGTGCTCCCATTCCAGGGTCAGCAGGTCTGGCGCTTCGAAAGCCCCATCGGCGATCTGACCATGAAGTCAATTTTTGAGGAGCCCGAGAACACCACGCGCTTTGGGCTGAACTACGGCGCATTCCTGATCCATTGCGGGCTGACTGCCAACGGGAACCCCTCCGCGGAAGATTCACACCCTTTGCACGGCGAACTGCCCAACTGCCGTTATCAGGAAGCCTGGCTGAGCATTGGTTCGGATGAGGACGGCGGCTACCTGTCATTGGGCGGCAGTTACACCTACCGCAACAGCCTGGAATACCATTATGAATTCGCGCCCGAACTGCGCCTTCGTCCGGATTCCGCCTTGGTGGATGTGCGCATTCAAGCGCGCAACTTCCGCCCCAAACCTATGAAATACATGTACATGGCGCATATCAACTGGCTGCCCGTCGACGGCTCGCGCCTGGTTTACAGCGCGGACCCCAAAGCGACCGAGGTTTTCTCAGATACCTTCGGACTGCCCAACAGCGACCAGCAAAAATTCATGAATTACACGGAACGCCTGAGCGCCGACCCCACCATCGCGGATAAAATTGACTCGTCCACCCAATACTATGATCCGGAGTTGTGTATGTATTTGCACCCCACGCCCGACGAGCAGTCCTGCGCGCACGCGATGCAGGTTTACCCGGGCGGAGACGCGGCGTATGTTGCTTTCCGCACCACAGAGCTGCCCAACGCTGTCCGTTGGTTCGCGCGTACTGGCAGCGAAGACGCGCTCGCGTTTGCCATCCCCAGCACAAATAACCACCTGGGCTTTGCCCGCAACGACGCGCAAGGCCTCATCCGCGAAATCGAAGCGAAGAGCTGCCTGGAGATGCGTTATCAATTTGGCTATCTGACCACCGACGAACGCCGGAAGGTAGAATCAAAAATAAACCATGTCCTTGGCAAGGCATAGCCAGCCTGGCACAGCGGACACATAACAGGAGTTGGATATGACGAAAGAAATTGATGTGATTGTTATGAACAGCCACGGCGTAGGCCAGTTTTGCAACATTAAACGGCTGCCGTACCTGGGAGAAACTCTGCGCGCCTGGAACTGGCGCGTGGAAGAAGACGGCGGCAAAGGCACAACGGTTGCCGTCTCGCTCGGCCGGCTGGGCGTCAAAACCGCGTATATCGGCAAGGTCGGGAAAGACCCGTGGGGCGACCTTGGCTTCAAATGGATGGGCGACGCCGGCGTGGACACCACCTACATGTACCAGACGGATGAAGTTGCGACTGGCACTGGATTGGTGATGATTGACGAAGAAGGCCGCAACACGATTGTGGACGGTGACAGCTCGCTGGAGAAGTTAACCGTGGATGAAATTCGCGCGGCGTTGGATGACATGAAAGACGCCAAATTCTTTCTGACCGGCTTCGCGATGCCGCAGCACCTGGCTCTGACTGGCGCGAAAATGGCGCACGAAATGGGTATTACCACCGTGCTCAACCCCAGCCCCCTGCCGCATGAACCAATGGGCGACCTGAGCTACATTGATTACATCGTTCTGAATGAGGTAGAAGGGCGCGTTCTGGCTGAAGCCCCGGAAGATTCAACGGATTACGAAAAAATCGCCCGGCGCGTAAGAGAAATCTATCACTGCGGCTCCATCGTGATGACGCTCGGCGAAGAAGGCTGCCTCATCCTGCATGAGGACAAGGTCTATCGCGTGCCGTCCGTCAAGGTTGATGTGGTGGAAACGGTCGGCGCCGGAGATAGTTACCTGGCCGCCTTCGTGACCAACCTGGTTTGGGGTAAATCTGTTGAAGAAGCGGCTGCCTGGGCAGTCAAATGTTCCGCGCTCAAGGTCACCCGCGCCGGAACTATTCCCGCCTTCCCATTCCTGCGCGAAGTGGAAGAATTCATTGCCAAGTTGGAAACAGGCAAGTAACCTTTTTTCACGCGCATACGTTTTCCTTCAAAACAAGGGACCGGTTCGATTGAACCGGTCCCTTGTTATCGCGCGATGTTTTATTTGGGCGGGGCTTCAACAAAAAAAGGCTGCCGTGTATCATTTTCTTTCCCTGGTTCGCCTGACGAGCCTCCGTACGACCCACACCCGCGGGCAGCTCCGCGCTGCGTTCGCGTTGAGGAGCATAAAAGGTTTTAAGCTGAGCCGGCCTGAGAGCTGCCGCCCTGCCCAATCATCCACGTTCATATCCAGGTCGGGTTAGAGGCAGAACCGCCTGAGTGACGCTTAACAACAGCGCGGCCCTCTGACTCATAACATCCAATCCGGCAAAGGGTCGCGCTGGGATTCAGCTGAACGTGTCAATCCGCCGCGTCACGTCTCGTGAAAGCGCGCGAATCTCACAGCTCCCGCATCAGGTCTTTTGTGCGTTGATAAAGCTCGTCAAACACTTTGCGATGGCGGGCGTAAACCGCGCGGTTTTCCGGGTTTGGCTTATACACTTCTGCCGGCGCGATTTTCTCATCCAAATCGGCAAAGCTCTCACTATTACCAGCAGCCACAGCAGCCATCAAAGCATCTCCAAAAGAGGCGCCAATGGTGATTTTCGCGGTCTGGATATCATGTCCGGTGACATCAGCGATGATTTGCAGCCATAATTTGTTTTTTGTACCCCCGCCGACCGCCATAATCTTGGTCAGCGGCTGCTGATGCTCGCTGATAATATCCAGATGCTGGGCGATGCTGTAGGCGACGCCTTCCAGCGCGGATTTGTACATGTGCGCGCGGGTATGCTGCAGGGTGAGCCCTAAGAGGACGCCCCTCGCGTGCGGGTCGTTGATGGGAGTGCGTTCGCCGGCAAAATAAGGCAGGGTAATCAGCCCGTCGCTGCCAGCGGGGATGTCTTCCAGCTCATCCAGGATGCTTTCATACGCGTTGCGTCCGCCTTCTTCCTGTTGGGCCAGCTTGTCAAAGAAAATATTGTCGCGGAACCAACGCGTGAGAGTGCCGGCGTTGTTTGTTCCGCCAGTGATGCTGTACGCGCCGGGTAAGATGAACGTGTCGTGCCACAGGCGCGGGTCTATCACCAAACGATCAGAGCAATAAATCAGGTAGCAGCTGGAACCCAACATCACCATCATGTCGCCCGGCACAAAAATTCCGGTGCTGATGGCTTCGGCTCCGGCGTCATCCGTGCCGGTGAGGACGGGCGTGCCTTCCGCCAGGCCGGTTTCCGCGGCAGCCTGGGCGGTAACCGTCCCGACGATATCCAGCGTCTCGCGGCATTCCGCCAGTTGGTCTGGCCGGCAATAAAGCTGACAGTGCTCTTCATCCACGCTTCCGTCCGGTTTATAACAAGGCGTGAACGTATTAATCAGGAATTTGTCAATCACATACTTGCCGGTCAGCTTGGCGGTCAGATACGAAGTCGCGGTGAGGAATTTATGCGCGCGTTGGTAAACTTCCGGCTCATTGTTCTTAATCCACAGGATTTTTGGAGCAACATCAGAAGAGCATAACGGGCGCCCCCACAAGGCGTTAATCTTTTCCTCACCGTAATAGCCGTTCATATATTCCATCTCACCCACCGCGCGCGAATCAATGCCATAAAGAATCGCCTTCCGCAGAGGGCGGCAGTTCTCATCCACGGGCACGCAGTCCGCGCCCAACGCGCTGCTGCCCACGCAGGCAATTTGCGCCGGGTCTATGCCGCTTTCGGCAATCAGCCCGCGTGTAATCTGGCACAAATCACCCCACCAGACTTTTTCAGCGTCGTGTTCATAATGATTCGGCTGGGGGTTTTCCAGGTCGTGTCTGACGGCTTTGTTTGCAATCAGATTGTAATCCTGGTCAATCAACACGCCCTTGCTCTCATACGTGCCGATGTCAACACCTAAATAATATTTTTTGCTCATTTTTTTCACAATCCTTTACTTCAGATGATTAACGACTTCCGCATATTTTCTACTCGCCTTGCACAGTGATTGTGTAGCTCCGCTGGGAAGGTCCGTCGAATTCCATAAAATAAATTTCCTGGGCTTCGCCTTTCACAATTTCGCCAGCCGCGACCGGGAACAAGCAGTGGCTGCCTGTCAACAATGCTTTCAGGTGCCCGGTTGGATTGCCTGCCGTGCTTCCATAAGAACGCAGGATGCGCGCGTGGGCGTATGGGTGATCTTCGGGGATAAGGCGCCGCAAAGCGTCGTCAATATCGCTTTCAAGGCATTCCAGAGCCTCATTAACCATAATACCCGCGGTGGTATGGCTGCTGACAACCGCGACAATCCCGTTCTGGATTCCGGATTCTTTTACCGCGGAAATCACCGCCTCGGTAATCCGGATAAACTGATTATATTGATTGGTAATGACGCTGTTGCGTTTATGAAAGAACATACCCCTCCCTAACCCAGAAATTCAAGAGCGTTTTGTCCGAGGACTAAATCCAACGTGCTCGCGCGCCAACCCAGATTTCGCAGCGCTTCCGCCATGCGAATTTGCTCAAAGCGGGGATTATTCGACCCGAACATGACCTGATGCCGCAAAGACCTATCGACCCAATACTTGCCCAACATGCGCGTAAAAACTTCTTCATAGAACTCCCGCGCGCTGTCAAAGTAAAGCAAGCCGGTATCCGCGTACAGATTTGGGTACTTCAACAAAAGAGCGGCGGTTTCCCGCACCCAGGGGAAGCCGAAATGCGCCAGGCATACGCGCAGTTTGGGGTAGCGCGCGGCGACTGCTTCAAATTCCAGCGGGTTGGCATAACGCAGGCTGGTGTTGGGTTCCAGGCTGAGCCCCGCGTGAAAAATGATGGGCTTGTTATAGCGCAGGCAAAGCGCGTAAATTGGTTCCAGCGTTTCGCTGGCGGGAGAGAAATTCTGGCGCGCCGGGTTCAATTTGAGCCCTGCCAGGCCAAGGTCGCCAAAGGCATGTTCAAGAACATCCAGCGCGTCCGGGCGATACGGGTCCACAGACGCGAAGCCGATAAAATGCCGCGGGTCGAGGTCAATCAACTGCTTGATTTCCTCATTGCTGACCACCACCTGATTTTCCTGCGTGCTTAGGTCCAGCGGCAGCAGTGCCAGGCGGTCGATGCCAGCGCAGCGCATCTGATTGTGGATATGTTCCAGACTGGCAGTGCCCGCCTTATACAAACCCATAGCCTGGCGGCGCTGTTCCAAGAGCGCGTCAGTCGCGCAAATCGGCTCCAAAAAAACCGGGTGGGTGTGAATGTCTATAACTTCGCCCATAATTTCTCTCCCGCACGTGTCAGTTTCAGCTCAAAAGTTCGCGCATTCTCTCCATCGCCAGTTCGGAATACAAGCTGGGCTCGTTGAGGTAAGCCATCACCAGCTCTACGGTTAAGAAATGCTTATAGTTGCGGTCTTTAATTGCGCGCAAAAGCTGACGCAGAGGGATGTTGCCGTCGCCGGGCATCATGTGCGTATCCGAGCAGCCGTCGCTGTCAATAATATGCATATGGCGCAGGCGGTCGCCCAGCTTGTCAAAATAACTCATAATTGGCTCGCGGTTGCAGAAAGGCGGGCAAATATCGCACATGCCGACCAGGCGCGGGGAGTTGATGGTATCCAGCGCGCGCACCAAATCATTACAAGTCACAATCACATTGGATTCGTATTGGGTCAGAGGCTCAAAAGCGATATCAATCTCGATATCTTCGGCGTAATGCGCCAGCTCGGTGAAGGTTTTAATCACCCGGTCCCAAATTTCATCGTGAGTGGCTTCATAACCAGCGTGGGCCGCGGAAAGCAGAACGAACTTGCCGCCCATCGCCTTTGCCATGTCCATGTTCAGCTTAATATAATCAATGCTTTCCCGGCGCATGGCTTCCGTCCCGATCATCGGGTTGAACGGATATCCGTTGGTCTCGGGGGTATACCCAATAATCTCCATGTTGTACTTATCACGCAGCCCAAGCAGCTCCTTAAGCTGACCGGCTTTCAGGTCGGGCGCGTAGGCGTGCGGGCGGCCGCCCCAGATTTCAATCCCATCATATCCAAGGCGTTTCGCGTCAGCGAAGGCGCGTTCCAGCGGATAACGCATGTACCCCATTGTGAACATTCCAATTTTCATAGCAGCTTCCTTTTCTGTGTTTGTATTTTGTCAACGCGTGTTCGCGTTGTGGTTTCCTGATAGAGCGCGCCAATCCCCGCGCGAAGGGGCCTCAACCCGGGAATTCCTCGACCTTGGTATTAACAGTATGGGTGAGGTGGATAAAATCGCCGGGACGAAAACCGGTTTGTTTGCCAACGTTGATAGAAATCAGTTGAATGGGGACAATTTCGACAAGCGTGCGCCCGATGCCTCGATTCTTTGGCAGCACGACGGTGGGCAGAGAGGCCGAGCTTTCGTTCGCGAACCAATACACTTTCATGCCCAACCCGGCAGCTTTTGCAGCCAGGAACTCATCTTCCTTGCTGGTCTGGTCCTCGCCTTCCATCGCCAGGATGGTAAACTCAGGGCTCGCCATCTCGACGGCGCCGTGCCAGAACTGCCCGGTGGACAGGCCCTGCACGTACAGCTTCGGACCTTCCATGAAGCACAGCGCGCCTTCCAGGGCTGTCGCGTAAGAAGCCCCGCGCCCCAGAATTGCCAACTTCCTGACGTCTCCAAGCAGATGGTCAAGCTCCTGGATGTGCCTCTCAAGGTCCGCCAGGTAAGCTTCCAAACCGTCCGCCGTATAGCGCAAATCGTCCAGGGCGGCGTCAACGGGTTTTCCTGCCAGGTTGTACGCCATCAACTGCGTGACCGCCAGCGTGCCCAGATAGCTGCGGGTGGCCAGGGTGATATCGTTGCCGGTATGAATAGGCACAATCAGGTCGGCCGCCAACCCAAGCGGGCTTTCGGGGTAATTGGTATTCGCCAGGATGAATGGTGACCCAAGCTCAGCGCGTCGGTTCAGCAGGCGCGTCATTTCAATAATTTTCCCGGAGTTGGAAATCATCCACAGAATGGTGCGGGAATTAATCATTGCCGCCGCGTAACTGTTCAGCTCGCTGGCGTCCACCCAGATGGCAGGCAGCCCAGCCTGCGCGAGCCGCACCCAGGCCGCGTACGCGGCAAAGAAAGAGGAACCCATCCCTGTCAGGATAATCCGGTCAAATTCGCCAGCCTGAAAGCGCCTGGTGAGCGCGTTCAGGGCTTCCGGATCGTAGCCTTTGACGGCGTTGCGCACGCCTTCCGGCTGGGATAAGATGTCGGTTACAAATGGAAAGTCTTCGTACATTTTCACCTCTTCGTGGTTTCTGCCAGACTCCGCTGCCTCAGCAAGAGCGCGTAAGCCCCGCCGATAACGCCGGAAAAATAGCCCAGTTTGGCAGGGAGGATGGTAACTTTGTCCGCGGGGACCATTAAATTATTTTTCCGCATGGTCTCCTCAATTTCGGGCTTCAGTAAGTCATATGCGTCAATCACCCCGCCGCTGAGCACAACCATTTCGGGCACATAAACGGTAATAAGGTTCAGCAAACCCATTGCCAGATATCTGGCTTCCCGCCGCATAATTTCGAGCGCCTTCGGGCTGCCCTTCCCGGCGGCTTTTGCCACCGCCGCGCCGGTTACCACATCCGGAGCGCTGAGTTTCAGTTCGCGCAGGAGTTCCGGGTCTTCGCGAGCCATCTGGCGGGAGTATTCGGTCAGCGCTTCACCACAAGCCAGGCTTTCCCAACAGCCGCGCGCGCCGCAATAACATAAGGGTCCGGATGGGTCAATAATATGATGACCAGCCTCGGGGTGCGCGCCGTCCATTCCCCGGTAAATCTGCCCATGCACAATCAGGGCTGTCCCAATGCCGGTGCCAACTGTCACCGCAAGCAGACGTTTGGTTTCTTTCCCAGCGCCCTGCCAGTATTCAGCCAGGGCGGCGGCGTCCGCGTCATTTTCCAATACGCAGGGCAGGTTGAAATGACCGCTGACCAATTCGGTGTAAGGCACATACTGCCAGGCGGGTGTGGTATAAGGGCTTAGGATAGTGCCTTTAAATGGGTCCACCGGACCGGTAGCCCCGACGCCGATTCCCAAAATTTCGGGGGAACCATTTTCTTTAAGCAGCGTCTCCACCAGTTTTATGGTGGCGCGCGCGCCGGTGTCTTCCCGCCGCTCAGCGCCCAACTTGCTGCTGCGAACGTCAATCATTTCTCCGCCTTGGGTGACGAGACCCGCGCGGATGTTCGTCGCGCCCAGGTCGACGCCAACCAAGAGCGGCTCCTTACCGGAATAACGACCAGCAGCCGGTTTCTGGTCGCCTGTCAGATATTTATTCCTGAAGCTTGTTGAAAACTTAACCGAGAACGCGGCTTTATCGTTGCGCGTAAAGGATTGGTTAAACTCAATCACCTTACCAGCTTTGTTGCGCGTCACGCATTCAAACATCAGTACGGGGGTGCTGGGTTCGATTTTCAGCCAGCGCGCGTCTTTGGCGTCAAGCCAATACGCCGAAAGTGTCTGCCAGCCGTGGTCGTAGCTGTGACCGTGAAATTCCATGATTTCAAAGAGTGAGAACACTTCCAAATCCATGAATTCAAGGTCTGGCAGCAAGGCTCTTGGGATGTAAACATCCTCAATGGAATAGGGTTCGCCATTAATATAATAGAGCCGGCGTATGTAGAATAATTCATCTTCCGGCTCAATTTCCAGCAGCTTCGCGAATTTTGCACCCGCCGGACGAACAATTTTGGTAAGCATTTTTACAGAAGTTTCGCCGCCCTGCTCACGGATTTTCTGCCGGAAACCCGACATGGAATCCAACTCGTGGCGGATTTTTTTCCCAACTACAAAGACGCCTTTTCCCTGCACCGGTTTAAGCTGACCTTCCAAGGTGAGGGAGTTAATCGCGTTGCGCACGGTCAGGCGGTGAATCCCGAATTCTTCCACCAGCTCGCTTTCGGAAGGAATCGCGGCGCCAGGCAGGTATTCCCCTTCCTCAATGCGCGCGCGCAAAATTTCGCGCAGTTGAATGTATTTTGGGACCGGGTTGTTCCCGTCAATCAGTTCGTCACCCATGGTTCAAACACCTCCACTACCTCAGCTGCCACACGCGCGCCGCTGCGGAGGGCTTCGTCCAGGCTTTGCCCGCGCAAGATAGCAGCCATAAAGCCGGCGATGTATGCGTCGCCCGCGCCGACAGTGTTTTCCACCCGCGCCGGGAATATCCCAAAATGATAGAAGCGTTCGCCGTCATAGGCAGCGCTGCCTTCCACTCCGAAAGTCCCAACAACTACTTTTGGTCCCTGCTTCCAGGCATCCTGCAAAAAAGTTTCCGCCTCGGCTTGCTTAAGCGAAAAGAAGGCATAATCCACATGCGGCAGCGTGCGAGAGACGAGCGGGTCGTCCTTCTTGGTTGCGTAATCAAAGCTGAGCAGCGCGCCGTGCGCTTTGAGTTCCACCAGGTTGTTCTCCGCCTTGCCCCAGAAAGCGGTATGCACCAGGTCGTGCCGGGCGGCAAACTCAACCTCCTCGGGCGTAAACACGAGGTCTGCCAACACGCCTTCCACATAATCGCCGTGCACGCGGTCTTTGCCGTCCATATCCATATAGGTCACTGCGGTTGCACCGTTCCCCACCCGCACATGGGAAATATCGATTTCCTCTGCCTTAAGGGTATCCAACATCCATTGCCCATTCGCGTCATTTCCGGTTACGCTTACCAGCGCGGTCGGAAACCCCAGTTTGCGGATGTTGACGGCAAAATCCACGGCGTTGCCGGTCGGGTATTGTTTGCCCAGGCGCGGGTAGACGTCTATACAATTATCGCCAATCGCTGCAACTCGCATCATAGTATCCTTTCCGCCAATTGAATCACCCGGGTCTATTCCACCGGCCAGGCGCCGTTGACCTGAATGGTAACCGCCGCGCTTTCCGCTCCGGATTGCAAACAATGCTTCAGGTCCGACCCTTTCAGCACGGCATACAGGAAACCGGCAATAAAAGAATCCCCGCATCCCATCGTGTCAATCACCGGCACATCAAGGATGCCCTGTTCCACAAACTGGCTGCCGTCGTAACCGATGCTGCCGTTCTCGCCCAGGGTTGCCACCACAAATTTGGGACCCTTGCTCCAACATCGGGTCAGGAATTCGCGCAGTTCGGGGCTGTCATCCTGGAAAGAGAAAAAAGCGTAATCCACATGCGGCATCGCGATATCAACGCATTCATGCTGCGGCTGGTCAGAGAAGTCAAAAGAAATCACAAGGCCGCGTTCTTTAAGCTCTTTCAGGTCATTCTCAATCCGGCTCCAAACGCTGGTATGCATCAAATCGTGCTGGCAAATGAATTGCTTGTCTTCTTCCGTGAGGTAGAAATGCTCCATTACGCCCTCGTCATATTTGCCGAAGACGCGGTTGCCATTATCCAGTGTAATCTCCGTGTACGGAGAGGTCCCCGGCTTGGTGGAGAGGTGAGAGATGTCCACGCCTTTGGCAGCCAAGGCTTTCTTCAGCTTCGCGCCGTACTCATCCGTGCCAATAAAGCCCACATAAGCAGCCTCGCCGCCCAGCCGGATTAAATTGACCGCCACGTTTACGGTATTGCCGCCCGGATATGTCTCGCCCTGTTCCAGGTAGACATCGGTTGAGTTATCGCCAACAGCCGCAATTTTCATAATTATTTCTCCTCTTTTCGTAATTCACTGATAAATTTAATTTTTTCGGTCCGGGTAACGCCTTTAAACAAATCGACCGCTGTATTTTGCGTGTCAAAGGTTACACCATTCAAAAAATAGCAAGCGCTGCCTTCGGGGATTTCAAGAAGCCCGGCTTCCCATTCATCCGCAAAGGTCAGGCTGACTTCCTCGGTGCCGTGACTGATTTCCACACCATACTGTTCTCTGAAAACCTTGTAAAGGGAATGCTTCTCAAAGTCATAACTTTCGATGCCGGGAAATTTATCCAGCGGGACAATGGAAGTGTCCAATGAGATTGGTTCATCATCCATAAGGCGGACCCGAATAATCTGTAAGACCTGGCTGCCTTGGGGCAGGCGCATGCGTTCAGCCATCCGGGCGCTGGCGGGAATAACTGTCTTACTGACATTACGGTTGGTAATGCGCTTATTCTGGTTTTGGACCCAATCCGTAAAAGAACCCAGGTCCTGAAGGTTTCGCAGCATCCGCGGTTCGGGAACGTAGTAATTGACCAGGGGCGTGCTTGCCAGGGTGCCGGCGGCAATCAGACGTTTTGCGGCCGCGCGGAAGGTCATGCGATTGCATTTCCAAGCCTCACACAACTGGCGTTCGCTGGGAAGGGCATCCCCCGGTTTCAGCTGATTCTCAATGATGTAACACTCAATCTGCTCCGCAATCTTGTCTCGTGGTCTGCCTTCATATGCGTCCATGTGCACCTCTTTTCAGGCTCATTAAACTTCGGGGATCAGTTTGCGCAGGTAATTCACCGTTTTTTCTATGGAAGTGTGCGGATCATCCCAATAGATGGAATCATTGATTTCCAGCGTGAGGTAATCCGTGTAATCGTTCCGCTCCAGGGTGTCTATGTATTCCTGAATGGGCAGATTGCCATCGCCAAGGATGTAGTGTCCGGATGGGTTTCCATCCGCAAGGTGAATGTGCCGCACTCGGCTGCCCAGCACGTCAAAGAAAGTCTGCAGCTTCTCACCCACCACTTCCATCGCCACCAAATCCACACAGAATTCCATCTGCTCCGAATTAACCTCTTTCAGCAGGCGTTCCATATCCGCGCAGGTGTTCACCAGGTTGGATTCGTAAGGCTGCAGCTGTTCTACAACCATCTTCACGCCGAGCTCTTCCGCCCTCTTGCTCAAGACCTGAAATGAATCTACAGAGCGCTTCCAGGCTTCTTCGCGCGGTTCATCCAGCAGACCCCAACCCGGGATGACAAAGAGGCGGTTGGTACCAAACTCCAACGCGTCTTCCATCAATCGGGCGACGTTGCGAATGCTCTTCTGGCGGTATTCTTCTTCCCGCCCAGCCAGGTTGAAGGGATAGTTGAGTTGCTCGGGGGTCAGCATGATGACCTTCATGCCGCGGTCTTCAATCTGCCTGCGCATTTTGGCTATTTTTCGGCTGGCGCTGGCTCGGTCCGGATAGTCATCCAAAGTGTAATGCGGAGCTCCCGCCCATAATTCCAAGTATTTGAGGCCGCATTTCTCAATGGAATCGAGAACATATTCAAAGGAATAATGCCAATACTGAACCGTCATTACTGAAACGTTCTGCATGCTGATCCGGGACATAATACTCCTGTTCTTAAGTTGTTATTAGATGAGTAGTTGTTTATGTTATACCATATATACAGATAAGATACAAGGTATTTGGTGAAAACAAATGGCTTAAGGGCGCAGATAACCAGCGGATTATCCATTTTGCCGGCGAGCCAGAGTGCTTACGGGCGATTTCCTTTTCCGATTTCGATTGAAGTTTTGCGGGGCGCCGCAACCGCGAATACCAGGGTTATCCCGGCAGCCGCGCGGAGAGCTCTGCCCGTGAACACCGCGCCGCTGCACAGGACGGCTGCAAAAAAACAGGGCTTGCTGCTCCTAACCAGGGATGAGCCTCACCATTAATCCAGGGTCGGGCCTCATCCGACCCGGGCTGCCTGCCATTGGTTTTCTTATCCGGCTTTCGGGACAACCGCCGGCTCCCACGGCACAGCGATACCTCCCACGAAAGCCAACAGCCTGCGAAGCCTGAAATCCGTCGACGAGCGTAAGTTCCACGCGCCCCATCAAGGACGCGCGGATTATTGACTGTTAATCCTTCCAATCACCAGAAACAGCTGTCTTTGCGCGCGGCGGAATAACGCCTGCTCAGCTGGTCTCTGCCAGTTTGTGCTTCAGCCGGTTCAGCGCTTCGACCGGGGTCGGGTCCACGCCATACGCCAACGCCAGATAATATGAGACGTAATCTCCGAACTGCAACAGGCTCCACATCTGCCCCAGCCGGGTCGCCCCGCGCGCGTGCACCGCGTCCACCCCCGCGCCGGCCATCAAAAAGGCCTGCTGTGTTGCGGTCAGGCGCAGCGCGTTGCGCGGGTGGTCCAGCTCCGAGCGCAGGAACAGCGCGGAGGTTTTTTCCAGCAAGCTGTCCGGATATTCCAACCCAGCCAGGGTATTATGGTTGGATTCGGGCAGCCCCTCAAAGACGGCCCAGGCTTTTGCCAGCTCGTTAATCTGGGTTTTCCAACGCCGGGCGACCACTTCCAACTCGCCTGCCGCGATGACTACCACATTCCGCCCCAAAAGCTGCCCTCCCAGGCGCTTGGCTGGGTTCGCGCTTAGCTCAGACTGCGCGCTAAGCCGCGCCCGCCCCTCCCGCAGCACTGCCTCAGCATCCCGAATTTCATCCTCCGCCGCGTGCGCCAATCCAAGCCGGCATAGCAGCGCCAGAAGCATCCCAAACGAATAAGGGATAGCCGTGCGAGGCTGCCCATCGTGTTGGAATACCCACACCGGATGCCCCTTTTCTTCGGCACGCGCCCGCAACCTGCCGCCTGTGCAAAGCGCCAAAACCTGACAGCCGCGTTCTACTGCCGCTTCAAAGGAAGACAGCGTTTCTTCAGTATTGCCTGAATGCGAGGAACAAACCACCAGCGTCTCTCCGCCAGCCGCCCAGGCAGGCAAACCATAATCGCGGTGTGAGATAATCGGCACCGGGCAGATGGGGGCAAGATATGCGCTCAACAAGTCGCCCCCGATCGCTGAGCCGCCCATGCCCGCGATGACAACCCTTTCAATCCCCGCGAAATCTGGCAGCGGCAGCTCACTGCCCAGTGCCCAGGCTTTTTCCAGGTCGTTAGCCAGCGCGTCGATATACCCGAGCATATTTTCGGGGTCTTGTGGGTTCAGGTGTTTATCCATGCGTCCGCTCCATTCTTTTTCAGGCAGTTTACGAAAATTCAGGGTTTAATCGCGAGATTCGCGAGGTATAGGCTGGAATATTTGCTCAGCCGGCAGCTGTCATCGGTGTCTTCATAGAGCGCCTTGAGCAAAAAGCCCGCGCGCATTTGACCGCCCAGCTGGGTTTCCAGGGTGTGGCTGAATTGGTAGCCTTCGTCCATGCTGATTTTTTTACCGGCTACTTCGCGCTGCCTGCCGTTATAAGGCAGAGAGTATTTGCAGGTCAGCGGTGTCCGCGCCTGCAAGTCCAGGTCTTCATCGGCAAACATGTACAAAATGGGATTTGTGAAACCGGTCATCAAGGCGCCGCCTCTGCGCAAAACGCGGAAAGACTCGCTCCACATGTTCGTCAGGTCTTCCACGTAACAATTGGAAACCGGATTGATAATCCAGTCAAAACTCTCATCCTCAAAAGGGAAGGGCTGGGTCATGTCGCCTTTCACCAGGTCAATCCGGTAGCCTTCGCGCGCTGCCACGCTCTTTTCGGCAGCCAGTTGGCGGCGGGAATTATCCAAAATGGTGACTTCGTACCCGCGCGCCGAAAGCAGCGCGCCTTGCTGACCCCCACCGCTGGCAAGCCCCAACACTTTCTTACCCAGTCCGCGGTACCATTCCTGGGGGACCGGCTTTTGTGGGGTCAGCAAAAGCCTGAGGTCGCCAGTCTTGCCGCGCATAAACTCTTCGTGCGTCACCGGAATGGTCCAGGTATTCCCGCCCTCACTCCATTTATCCCACATCTGGGAATTGAAATCCACGTAATCGGTCATCGCTGCTCTCCCATAAGCTCAGGGGGTTATGGTTGGGGTCTCAGTTGCCGTTGGGGTTGGTGTTGGGGTTGGCTCAGGGGTATCCGTGAATTTTTCCATCACCTGCACGCGCGCCCAAAAAGGAGCATCCCCATTCGGTCCCAGACCAAACAGTTCGCCGCCCGGTGCCATCAGCATCCAATTGGACTGATAGAAGCCCGTCTCATGCGGCGCGAACATTTCCACGCTCAGTTCCACCTGCCCGCCCGGCAGCACTTCAACGGTCAGATACTGCGACTGAATAGCTCCCATCGGATTCCCGGAGAAGAAAACCAGCGCGTAAAGGCGCGTCCACTTGCAAGCCCCGTTGTTCACCAGACGCCAGGTCTTGATAAAGCGCTGACCCGGCTGCATAGGGCTGTCATCGGGGATTGTGACATCAAATGGGACGCCGGCCGCGACCCGGTTGCAGTTGGGGTTGTCGGTTGGCGTCAGGGCGGGCGTCGCGCTGCGCGCGATGGTCGGAATTGCCGTGGGCAGGGCGCTTGGCGCGGGGCTTGGGCTGGCAGTCGGCACGGCAGTTTGAAAGGCAGCTAAAGTCTGCTGAAAAATGCCGGTTGCCTGGGCAGCCAGCGTTTGCGCCAGTGCTTCCGCGGTGGGGAGCGCTGGCGGAGCAGGGTAAGTTGGCGCGCAAGCCGCCGTGAAGAAAACAAGCGCGGCGCACAACAACCAGGCGCCAGAGGAGGTTTGTGGCTTAAAACGAGACATCTCGCGCTAATTTTACTCTACTTAATAAAGGAAGACTCCGCCTCTGAACGCGCGGAGCTTCTTTCTGCCTGTTCGGGCAGCGGCACCGCCGCTTGGGCTGCCTGGTTAATCGCCCTCGCGTTGCCCGCGGTCATGGCCTCCTTGAGCGCGGCATGGGGATAACCTGCCGGTTGTTTATTCCCACACAGAGAACATATGCCCGGTGTCCGTCCGGATAATATTCTTTAGCCCCAAAACGCCGTGTTGCTGCCTGGCTGATTGTTCCGTTTTGCCTGCCGCCCCGGTAACATTTTCATTTGACCTAACAGCCACATTTTGATACCACTTATTTGAATCAACGCGCCCCTGCAGCTTATAAGTAAAACTTCAGCGTTCATTAACTGGCATTGGATATTTTCTGGCACCCCTTCCCCGGTAACATTATCATTTGACCTGACGATAGCATGTCAGTAACATTTTCTGTGAACTAACGCGCTCATCTTGTCATGCCCCCGTAAATGGAGTAAAGTATAGGTTCACGGAGAATTGTTCCTCAGAACGGAGAACCTTGTATGACTGCTGAGACGGAAGCCGCGACCTCGTCCAAACCTGCCGACCGCTGGTTAGACAAACCCGTTGTACCCTGGTGGCCAGCCCTGACCATCGAAAAACTGCTGATAATCCTGCTGATTTGCGCGGTAATTCTCACCCGCTTCTATAACCTTGGCGCGCGCACCATGGCGCACGATGAAGTTAACCATGTGGTGCCGTCCTACACCATCGAGACCTACGTTTACGATCCGGTAACCCACGGCCCGTTCCAATTCCACCTGCTCGCGCTTTCTTACTTCCTGTTTGGGGATTCAGACTTCAGCGCGCGGGTGCCTGCCGCGCTGTTTGGCGTCGCGGTGGTCATTTTCACGATTTTCGCCTGGCGGCGCTACCTCGGCAGGGTTGGCGCCTTGGTCAGCGCCTTCCTGTACGTGATTTCACCCTTTATCCTGTTCTACAGCCGCTATACCCGTAATGAGATATTTATCGTCTTTTGGGGCTTGGTGCTGCTGTGGCTGTTTCTGCGCTACCTGGAAGGCGGCGAAAGCAAATATCTGCTCTGGATTACCCTCATCACCGCGCTGCATTACGCGGATAAAGCCACCTCTTTCATTTTTAGCGCCGAGGCGCTCATCTTCCTGGCGCTGCTGTTTATCGTTGAATCACTGCGCAAACCCTGGCGGGAACGGCAGCAGCGCTCCAATTTCCTGATTATGACCCTCGTCGCCCTGCTGGCTGTGCTGGCCGGCGCAGCCTTATACCTGCTGACCAAGGGCCGCGCCCCCGGCACGCTGCTCGTGCCTTTCGCGATTATTGGCGCGGTGCTGCTGGCAGCCCTGGTTTTTATGGTTATCTGGCTGGTGCGCGGGCTGGGTTGGAAAGAAATCCGCCTCACCCGCAGTTTTAACCTGGTGGTGCTGCAGCTGCTGCTTATCCTGCCGCTGCTCACCGCCCTGCCCGTCAAGCTGCTCGGTTTCGACCCGCTGGATTACTCCCAGGCTGGCATCTTGCGCTCCGTGGCGGTGTTCCTGGCGCTCAGTCTGCTTTCCATGCTGCTTGGGCTGATGTGGAACCGCAAGGTTTGGCTTAAGGCGCTGTTGATTTTCTGGAGCGTCTTTATCGTTTTCTACACAACCTTTTTCACGCACGGTGAAGGTTTCTTTAAAGGTTTGGTGGCTGCTTTGGGATATTGGATGTCTCAGCAGGCAGTGCAGCGCGGCACCCAACCGCTGTATTACTACGCTTTCGTGCAAGTCCCGGTCTACGAATTTCTGCCCGCGCTGGGTTTGTTGCTGATGATTGCCATTGCCGCGCTGCGCGGGCTCTTTGCCGCCCAACCCGGCAGCCCCTTCAGCCGTCCGCATAAGTCTGCCGCAGAAGCCAAACCAGTAATCCTCGGGAATCCCACGCCTGAATTGCAATCCGCTTTAACTGCGCCTTCCACCGGACCGGAAATTTCAACGCTCCCCACCGCGGAAGCAGCGCATTCCCCTGAGCCTGCCGTTACAGAAAGCCCTCTAACCGACGGAGAGCCAACCCAATTCCCCCAAGCCGGGCCGCCCTCCGCGCGCCCCGTTTGGTTCGAGCGCTTGTTCAGCCTGCCGCCCGAATCCCATACTTGCGCCGACTGGCTGCCCACCGCCGCGCTGCTAATTTACTGGTCGCTGATGAGCCTACTGGCCTTTTCGTATGCCGGCGAACGCATGCCCTGGCTGACCACCCACATTACCATGCCGATGATTCTTGCCAGCGGCTGGGCGCTGGGCTACCTGATTGAGCATATCGATTGGGAAGCTGTGCGGCGCGGCAAAGGATGGCTGGTGATGCTGCTCAGCCTGGTGTTCCTGTTCGCTTTTGGCAATCTGCTTGGCGCGCTGCTTGGTCCTGTGCCGCCCTTCGCGGGCAAAGACCTGGCGCAGCTGCAAGCCACCAGCACGTTTCTTCTGGCTGGGCTTGGCTGCCTCGGAAGCCTGGGCGGGCTGGTGTTCCTGCTGAAAGACTGGCGTCCGCGCACCTTCCTGAAGAGCCTGCTCTTGCTCTGCTTTGGGGTTATGTCTGTTTTCACCTTCCGCGCCGCCTACCGGGCTGCTTATATCAATTACGATAACGCCAAAGAGTACCTCGTCTACGCGCACTCAACACGCGACATGAAAGACGTGCTGGAACAGGTCGAGACGATTTCCAAACGCCTGTACGGGGATAAATCCATCGCCGTCGCTTACGATAACGACGCGCTGTATCCATTCTGGTGGTACCTGCGCGATTACCCCAACCGAGTCTGGTTCGGGGATAACATCACCAAGGATTTGCGCGACTCGCCGGTGATCCTGGTGGGCAGCGCCAATTTTGCCAAGATTGAACCGCTGGTGCGCGAAGATTACATCATGTACGAGTACAAGCGCATGTGGTGGCCAATGGAAGCCTACCGCAACCAATCCTTCGCTTCTGTCTGGCAAATGCTGAAAAACCCGGCAATGCGCTCTGCCCTGTGGGAGATTTGGTTCAATCGGGATTACACGCAATACGCCGCA
Organism: Chloroflexota bacterium; assembly: GCA_029556265.1. Taxonomy (GTDB): domain Bacteria; phylum Chloroflexota; class Anaerolineae; order Anaerolineales; family Anaerolineaceae; genus Mesolinea. The sequence continues at coordinate 96,485 of JAKQFH010000012.1, forward strand.
GTGACTGGCGACGGCAGCCTGACCCTGGCGACCTGGTCGCCTGCGGATTTGCTGCGCATGTATATCCGCAAGGATGTTGCCGCGCGCATTTGGGAATACGGCGTCGAACCCGTCGAAACAGCGCCAAAGGTGGACCCCTACGCGGGCAACACCATCAGCCTGGACCCGGTCAAGGTCATCAGCATGGCTGGCGGACAGACTTTCTCCGCGCCGCGCGGACTGGCTTTCGCCCCGGACGGCAGCCTGTTCGCGGCGGATTCGCGTAATAACCGCATTGTGCATCTGGACGCGAACGGTCTGTATCTCAACTCCTGGGGCGGCAATGCCAATGTGCTGGATGGACCCGCGCCGGAAGGATTGTTCAACGAACCCTGGGGAGTGGCCGTCGGGCCGGATGGGTTGGTTTACGTCACCGACACCTGGAATCACCGCGTGCAGGTCTTTAATCCGGACGGCAGGTTCGTGCGCATGTGGAGCGAGTTCCTGGCGGACGGCGTGTTGGATTCCTTCTGGGGTCCGCGCGGCATCGCCGTGGATGCCCAAAACCGCGTGTACGTGACCGATACCGGCAAACAGCGCGTGGTCATATTCGACAGCCAGGGCAATTATCTGACCCAATTCGGCAGCCGCGGCATGGTCGTCGGGCAGTTGGATGAGCCGGTCGGCATCGCGGTAGATTCAGCGGGTAAGGTTTACATCGCGGATACCTGGAATAACCGCGTGCAGGTCTTCTCTCCGAACGAAAACGGGACGACCTTTACCAGCGTGCTCACCTGGGATGTGGACGCCTGGACAACCGACTCACTGGATAACAAGCCCTTCCTGGCGTTGGGCGCCAACAACCAGGTGTATATCACCGACCCCGACCTGGGGCGCGTCATCCGCTTTGACAACCAGGGCGCGTTCCTGCAGCTGTGGGGCGGGTACCAAAACTCCTTCCTGATGGGCATTATCAGCGGCATCGCGGTCGGGCAGGATGGAAGCGTATGGGTCAGCGACGCGCTGAACAACAATCTTTTGCAGTTCACGCCGCCAAATTGAGGACAAAAACCTGGACCTTCAGGGTCTGAACAATACCGAAGACAAAGCATTGAACCATGGCAGCCTGCTTTTTGGCAGGCTGGGGATGATTTTTACCCCAAAGGATTACGCCCTTGCCAGGGGAATCTGTTTTTATAAGCGCATCCAATTGCAAGCGTTTTTTGGATTCAAATCCCCAC
>JAKQFH010000089.1 GCA_029556265.1 Chloroflexota bacterium
GGCTGGAGCAGTGGCGGCGCTGGGTTTGTTCATCATCCCCGCCAAACGCCGAAAAGCCAAAAGCGAGTTGCATCAAAAATTATCAAACCTGCGCGCTGAACTGGTGGATTCTTTAAGGCAGGAGTTTATAAAAGAGATTGACCTCAGCCTCAAGCGCATCGAAGAAGCGATTTCTCCTTACACCCGCTTTGTGCGCTCGGAAAGCGCGCATAATGAGAAAATCCTGGATGAGCTGAAATCCTCCCAATTAGCCATCAATCAGATGCGCAGCCAGATTGAGAGTTGGTGAAATTTATCCGGATAGGCGAATCTCAGGTTCCAGGCTCATCCATGAACTGACGTTCGTACAATTGGCGATATAAGCCATTCTTTTTCAGCAGGCTGTTGTGAGTGCCCTGTTCTACGATTTTGCCTTCAGCGATTACAAAAACCAGGTCCGCGTTGCGCACGGTTGAGAGCCGGTGCGCAATGACCATGGCTGTGCGACCTTTGAGCATGCGCGCTATGGCGTCTTGTAACAGGGCTTCTGTCACTGAATCGATATTGGCGGTGGCTTCATCCAGGATGAGCACCGCGGGATTGGTCAGCAGCGCCCGCGCGATGCTGAGCAACTGGCGCTGACCCTGGGAGAGGTTCACGCCGCCTTCCAGTACGCGGGTGTTATAGCCCTCTGGCAGGCGGGCGATAAAGTCATGCGCGTTGGCCAGCCTGGCTGCTTGCCTTACTTCTTCATCCGTGGCGGCTGGGTTGCCAAACCTGATGTTCTCCGCGATGGAACGGGAGAAGAGAAAAGGGTCCTGCGAGATCACACACACTTGCCTGCGCAGGGAGTGGATGGAGACATCACGGATATCCACGCCGTCAATGGTTATCGAACCCACTGTGGTGTCATAAAACCTGACCATGAGGTTGGCGATGGTGGTTTTACCGGCGCCGGTTGGTCCTACCAGCGCAGCGGTTTTGCCGGCAGGGATTACCATTTGGATATCGTGAAGCACTTCCGCTGAATCGGGATTGTACTTGAATGAAACGCCGGTCACATGAATTTCTCCATTTTTCGGGAGCAGGTCAGGTGCGCCCAGCTTTTCGATAATTTCAAGCGGGGTATCCAGCAGTTCAACCACCTGTTCACCGCCAGCCATCGCAGATTGAAAGGTGGTGTAAATACGGCTGAGCTCCTGAATGGGTTGGAAGAACCGGTTGACGTAACTTAAAAACGCTACCATCACCCCCAGGGTGACCGCGCCGCCCATTACATAATGCCCGCCAAACCACAGCACAATCACTGTTGCCAGCATTCCGAGGAACTCAATTCCCGGCAGGAAAATAAACGATAGGTTCATGGCGTTGATGTAAGCGTCGCGATTTTTCAAGTTAACTTGCTCGAACCGTTCTTGAGAGGCTTTC
>JAKQFH010000091.1 GCA_029556265.1 Chloroflexota bacterium
AACCCCGGGTGATACTTAAGACTGTCGCGAAACTCGGCGCGCGCGCGCTCGTTATCTCCCAGCGCCAGGTAAGCCATGCCGCGCCAGTAGTAACTTTCTTCAAGGATAGGTTCCGCGCTCATGCGTTTCAGCGTCTGGTCAGCCAGGTTGATCACATCTGTGTAGCGGGCGGAATAGTAATAGGCGAAGTAAGGGCCGGTCTGGTACCACATCATACGCCAGGGGCGGGCGTTCTCTGGTATCTGCGCGTAAAGGTTGAAAGCGGAATCATAAGCCGCAGCCGCACCATTGTAATCCGCCAGGTACACCAGGCTGGTGCCGGCGTTGAACCAGGCGAAAAAGCGTTCGCGTATATCGCTCAGTGTGGTCGCTTCCATTTTTGCGCGTTCATAGGCCAACCGATAAGCACCATTCTCGTCCATCAGCGGACCAAGGGCATTGAGCACATCATTCTCTTTTTCGGGCGGGTAAACAACAATCAGAACGTAATTGAACGCGCGCCAGTCCTTTTGCATATCTTCGTATGGCACAGTGAAACCCGGGAAGGTTTCGAGGTCTTTGATCTCGCCTCCCCCCGGGGGGTGGCTGAGCAGGTAAGAATCTTGGGTAATGAAGGACTGAGCATCATCGTTATAACCAATGACCAGATTAAAATGCCCCATCCAGCCTTCTTTTTTCAGATCGCCGGGCTCAAAACCTTTTTCCACCAACACCGGGAAGCCCGCGTTGAGCAGGCGTTTGAGGGTCTCCACATCGCCCCCCATACGTGAAAGCGCGCGCAGCGAGGTCTGTGTGTTGATAAAAGTGACCATCTCGTAAGGCATCACGTTTTTATCGCGCGGATTGGGTTTGAGCACCTCCGCAGCCTCCACCTGAGTTTTGCCCCATTGATAAAAGGAGAGATTCATTGAAAGGGTTGCTGGTCCACAGTTGTTCCATAACTGGGGTTCAGGTTTAACTCCAGGCAGGTAGACTTTGATTGGCAGGGGTACAGGTGTGAGAGTAGGCGTGGAAGAGGGGAGACGAGTTTCTTCAGTTATCAGAATGGGTGAAGTGGGTGTGGGAACGAGCGCCGTCAGTGTTGCTGCGGAAACAATCGCAATCAAATTTCCTTCTTCAGCGCCAGAAGGAACAAAAACCTCAGCCTGAGGAGGATTGAGACGATATTTAATGTCCGCGAACAGGTTGTGGGTATGATAGGTGATGCGCGACCAAACGGGAGGAAGGCTGAGGGTTAGACCGGCGACGATTAACACAACCAGTATAAGGAGTAGCCATTTTCGCCTGTAACGCATGCGAGTATTATAACATCTGGATATGCACTCTCTCTTCAGTTATTACGGCCAGGGCTTATACCAGGAACAGGGCGAACACACAGTCAAACAGTCAGATGATTGTCTCAACGATGGTTAATCGAGCAACACCCTGTTGCTTTCGGCGTACTGATTGCTGGGCGGGTCTTGCCGTTTGTTGTGCTTCTTGCTGGTTAACTGTGAACCCGAGGGAGGCAGGAAAAAATGCGCCAGCACCATCAATGGTCAACCTTCTTTCCAGCTCTTTATTGAATGGATTGGAAAGATAGAACCTCCCTTTGGCGTGCTCGGCGATGGTGAAGCCCGGCGCGTCAAAGGCTGGCGGCAGGCGCTGGGTAAGCCTGTGCGCTCGCTGCGGCTTTCCGGCGGGGTTTCTCAACTTTCAGGGCGCGTAACATTCCCCGCGGTCGTACGGGGAAAGGGCTACGCGCGCGATATCACGCACCTGGTTGACACCGGTGAAGAATTCGCGCATGATCACCAGCGAGAGGTAGCGCCCAACGGGAGTAGGGATGACAGGATTCTTCTTCTCAAACGCTCCCAGCAGGCGGAAGAAGAGCATTTCCAGCC
>JAKQFH010000092.1 GCA_029556265.1 Chloroflexota bacterium
GCGGGCGCGCTCGGCTATTTGATGAAAGCCGACGCCCTGGAAAAAGTCCTGGTCGCCATTCGCCGGGTGCTGGACGGCAATGTGTATGTGAGCGACGCGCTGGCGGCCCGGCTGCTGCAGCAACAAGTCCGCGGCGCCCGCTGCATCCAGGAATCTCCCGTCAAAAGCCTCAGCGACCGGGAACTCGAAGTTTTCCAACTCATCGGCCAATGGAAGAAGACCCGGGAAATTGCCAAGGCCCTGCACCTGAGCATCAAAACCATCGAGTATTACCGGGAGCAAATTAAACAAAAACTGGATCTGAAGGGCACCGCCGAACTCACCCAATACGCCACCGCCTGGGTGCAGCGCGAAAACCCTACCTGATCCACGCGCTGAAACGCTGCCCGGTTTGTCGAACACTCCCCTCCGCACCGGGCCAACTCCAGTGCCCCTCGCAAAAAGGCGGCTATACGTTGGATTTGAGCTTGTGGGCGCTCTTGTATAAGGATGGAGCGCAGGAAGGGGTAGTCCCGGATTACGCCAAGCCGTAACGATTTAGTTGGTCAGTTCAACCATCCGCCCCTCTTTTATCTAATTCTGGGCGAACTCGACCGCCCAAACCGCAGCCCCGACGAGCCCCTTGTTTAGCCAATTCAAGGGCATAGCTGCTGAATCCCAAGCCTTTCGCCGATAAAATCAAAGATTTAGGCTTAAAGAGGGGCAAAACATGGGCAAAACCTGAATCATGCCAACTCTGGCGCACCTTGGACGCCCCTTGGTTTTACCCTGCTTTCAGGCCGTGTACAAGGGGTGTACAAGGGATGCCCATCAGGAGTCCATAGGATTTTAGCTGGTACACCCGATGAGCATCCCTTGTACACCCCTTGTACACGGCCTGAAGGCAGGGTGTTTCCAGGGAATCTGGATAATGAATTCGGGGGGCTGGAAAGGACGAAAAGAGGAGAGCGGATGGGAAAATAATTACTAAGTTCCGCAAAAGCAGCTGGTTATGGAAGCAGGGCTGACTAAATGCGGTTTTTCAAGGACGGATGGGCACCCGGATGGCTTTTGGCTTCGCGAATGCTTTATCTGAAACGTTGACGTTGCGCAGCCCAACCGCACGTCCCTTTCGAGCTGGCGGCTCCCGCCGAGGGCCAGGCAGTGGATAGGCGGTGGACGGCGGCAGGCGCGCTTGACTTCGACCGGCAAAGTTTGGAACATGAATTAGAGTATAGAAGATGAGCCATGATGCCATTGTATGAATATGAACTCTGCGAGGGTGATTGCGTGGTGTGTGGCGGCAAGTTTACCCTGCGACGCCCGTTGTCCGCGGCGCCCCTGACCCAATGTCCCGCGTGTAAAAAACCGGTTCGCCGGGTTTGGTCCACCTTTAACTCCCCCAGGACAGTCTCGAT
>JAKQFH010000017.1 GCA_029556265.1 Chloroflexota bacterium
CACGAATTCTGGCAGACTGACCGTCTCGGAGGCAAAAGGTTCTTCTGGAGCTTCATCGGCTGAGAGTATCCGGGATGAATAAAAATCTTCCGGAGCGGAAACAAACACGATTGGTTCATCTGAAGCCTGAATAGCGGGTTGACTGCAAACCGGGCAGGCGCCAGTGGAAGGGAGGAGACGTTTGCACATCGGGCAGCGGCGTTCTTCCACCAGCTCCAGCGCGGGGTTGGTGGAAAGCTCAGACTCCACCTTTTGGAGCAGTTCACTCGAGTTCAGGCTGAGCAGCGTCATAGTTTGCGCCAAATGAGCTGAGGGGGTGGTAAGGGGCTGTTGATAATGAGTCTGAAGCACAATAATCTCCTCTCCAGGAACAGTATAATCTTCAACCCCAATAGTTGCAAGAAGTGTACCACAAGAATTTTCGGACTGAACAGGGAAAACCAGCGCGAAAATAGTGGGGTTTCTTGATTGCGATTTGCTTCCCGTGCCGGGCGTTTCAGGTTGCTCTGCCTGTTTCGTCCGGTGGGCGTTATAATAAAGAAAAAAGGAGCCTTGGATTCGTCTATGAAAATTCGCCCGGCGCATACTTTGGAAAACATCCCACCCTATTTTTTTTCGTCTCTGAATAAGACGATTGCCGATTTGAAAGCCAAGGGCATGGATATTATCCGTTTGGATATGGGCTCTCCGGATTTACCACCCGCGGATTTCATCATTGAGCGGTTGGTTGAATCTGCCCGGAATCCCAAAAAACACGGCTACGCCCCAATGGGAGGTTCTTTCGAATTCCTGAAAGCCGTGACTGATTATTACCAAACGCGTTTTAACGTTGCACTGAATCCCAAAACCGAGGCGCTGGCGCTGCTGGGCTCCAAAGAGGGAATTTTTAACATCAATCACACCCTTCTGGATCCGGGAGACCTGGTTTTGATGCCGGACCCGTACTATCCGGTATACCTCGCGGGGGCGCAGCTTGCGGACAGCCGGGTCTTCTTAATGCCGCTGCTCAAAGAGAACGATTTCCTGCCCGATTTGAACCTTATCCCCAAAAGCGTTGCCCGCGAAGCCAAGATGATGTGGTTGAATTACCCGAACAACCCAACCGGCGCGGTGGCTGGTTTGGACTTCTTCGCGAAGGTGGTTGATTTCGCGCTCGAAAATGAAATCGTGATTGTGCATGACGCGCCGTACACGGACCTGACCTTTGAAGGCTACAAGGCGCATTCCATCCTGGAAGTCCCTGGAGCGAGGGACGTCGCGATTGAATTTAATTCGCTTTCAAAAACCTATAATATGGCGGGATGGCGCATTGGGATGGCGGTTGGGAATCCTGAAGTAATTCGCCTCCTGGCTTCGTATAAGAGTCAGATTGACAATTCGATTTTCCAACCTATCATGGATGCTGGCGCGCTTGCCCTGACCGGCGACCAATCATGGCTCGTGGAGCGCAACCAGGTCTATCAGGAACGCCGCGATGTGATTTACAACGGTCTGATTGAAGCGGGTTTTGAGGTGGATAAACCAAAAGCCGCTCTGTATCTTTGGGCGCGGCTGCCCCAAAAATATGGCGACCCAATGCAATTTTGCGCGGAGGTCCTGAACGCAACTGGCGTGAGCCTGACCCCTGGTGTCATTTACGGTCCCAGCGGGAAGGATTACATCCGCATTTCAATCATTACGCCCACCGCCCAGATTGAAGAGGCAATGCGCCGGCTGGTGCAGTGGATGAAAAGTAATTAAGGGTTTGCGACTCTGAAAAAAAACATAAATACTTATCTAATTGAACCAGAAAAAGCGATATTGGTTGGCGTCCAGGTCGGCCCAGCCTCCTCACAGGTGCTTAACCTCGAGGATTCGCTGGCTGAATTGGAACTGCTTGCCGAAACCGCTGGCATTGAGGTACTCGCGACCCTGACCCAAAACCTGGAAGCTATCAATTCGCGCACCTTTATCGGAAGCGGTAAGGTAGAAGAACTTAAGCTGCTGGCAGAAGAATTGGACGTCGGGGTCATTCTTTTTGACGAAGAGCTGACTCCCCGCCATCAGCGGGAGTTGGAAGAAGTGCTGGGGAAGTCGGTAAAAATTATTGACCGCAGCGCCTTGATTCTGGACATCTTCTCTCAGCACGCCCGCACGCGGGAAGGCATGCTGCAAGTGGAACTTGCTCAACTGGAATACCGGCTGCCGCGGCTGACCCGGGCCTGGACTCACCTGGCACGCCAGGCTGGCGGCGCCGCCGGACGCACCGGAAGCACGGGGGGAGTTGGCTTACGCGGACCAGGCGAAACCCAGCTGGAAGTCGACCGCCGGGAAATCAAGACCCGCATCGTCAGGTTGAAGGATGAATTGGAGAAGGTCCGCGAACACCGCCTGCGCCACCGCGAACACCGGCGGAAAACGAATGTGCCTGTGGTGGCTTTGGTAGGATATACCAACGCCGGAAAATCAACCTTGCTGAATACGCTGACCAACGCGGATATCTACGTTGCGGATAAACTCTTTGCCACTTTAGACCCGACTGCCCGACAGGTAGAGCTGACCTCCGGGCAGACCATCGTGCTGACCGATACCGTGGGTTTCATCCAAAAGCTGCCGACCCAACTTGCTGCCGCCTTCCGGGCAACCCTGGAAGAAATCGCGGAAGCGGATCTGCTCATCCATGTGGTGGACGTCTCTCATCCCAACGCGGCTCAGCAAAAGAAGACCGTCCTGGAGACGCTGATCGACATCGGCGCGGGAGATATCCCCGTTCTTACGGTCTATAACAAAGTTGATTTGCTGTCTGGCGAGGAATTGGAAGCTGCGCGGGCCAACCACGAAAACCAGGCGCTGTTTATCAGCGCGAGGAATGGCACAGGTCTTGAGGCGCTGCTGGATGCTGTCGGGCGGGAGCTTTTGACGGCGTATACCGCGCTGGATGTGCTGCTCCCATACGACCAGGGGCAGCTGGTGTCTGTTTTCCACGAGAAGGGTCATGTGCAGAGCCTGGAACATACCGGCAAAGGCATTCTGATCAGTGGGTATATCCCCAAGGAAATTCAGGCGCAATTCACCCCGTATTTGCACCGCGCGAATAAGAGGAATTAAAAAAAACTCCACGCTCGGCGTGGAGTTGGATGAACACAGCGGTAACTATTCTTTTTCGATGGTAAGAACTTCTCTGCCCTGGTAGTGGCCGCATTTGGGGCATACTCGATGCGGCAAACGAGGCTCTCCACAGTTGGGGCAGGCGACGCTGTTGCGCGCCTTAAGGGCATCATGTGAGCGTCGGCGGTCGCGGCGTCCGGGTGAGGTTTTTCTCTTAGGTAATGGGGTCATCTCAAACTCCTGCTTATTTCATTAACTTGTCTAATATACCTGATATGCTGGAATAATGCAAGTTAAATTTCGGCTGGTTTCTCTGTTTGCCCGGCTGAAGTGGCGTTTCTATACCGCGGCGCGTCTCCGGATGGAAGGCGCGATAGATTAAAGCTGAATTTCCTGTACTTGTCGCTGACGCGCAGGAAATGCCGCGATTGATCAATTTTTCGGCCTGGAGATATATTGCATTTGTGGATCGCGGATTTCCCTTGATGCCCTGCACGATTTGAACGCTACGCTTCAAGAAAACGGGCTAAGTTCGAGGAAGTGAAGGGTCGGGGTCCCTTCCAACCAAGCGTTAATTACCCGGCGTCGGTGTCAGCGTTTCGCGCGGCAATGTTTCGGAAGGGCGCGGCGTGCGCGTGGGCGTGGGTGGGAGTGGGGTTGCCGTCGGAGGTTCGATTGTGGGCGGCGGGGGAGTCGTCGGTTCAAGGGTTGGTGTGGGAATGAATTGTGTTGGCTCGGGCGCTCGGCTGGTGGGGGTTGAAAAAGCGGTTTTCTCAGGGATGATGATAATCTTAGAACAGTGGGTCCCAAATTCATCGGTAAACGCGATCATGATTTTGTCGTTTTTTTCCGCGAAAAGCTCCAGATAGATTCGTCCGGGTTCTGCCGCGTTGCGCAGAAAGGTGCCATAGGAATAAACCCGTAAGTTATTTTTCCAGAGTTTAAAATCCGGCAGGTTTAACCGCATGGTCGGTTTGCCTTGGGCATCCAAAACCTGAAAGCTACTGAGGTCCATTTTTGTTTCGAAAACAATCTGAACGACGTCATTGGTGAAGAAAGACATACTAAAATAATGGATATCCTCAGCGCTGCAGAACGCGTACGCGGTTGGCGTTAAGGTGGACGTGTCTGCGGCGGGGGGAGTGGGTGTGTCGGAAATATGCACAAGGGATTGTGCGCTGGGTGTAAAACTTTTTACAATTGAAAAGAGACTGAATGGCGATGGCGTGATAAACCCAAGACGGGTCAGGGCAGGCGTCTGGCTGGAAAGATGTACGGCGGTCGGGTTCCCACCCAAAACGCTGGCAAAAGCGGAGCTGATTTCAGGGATAATCAACATTGTCAGCGAACCTAACAATAAGATTATTAACACAATCAGAGGAAAAATCCAACGCGGCAGTTTAATCCTGGTGGATGGGTTGTTTGCCATCCGAATTTCGGGAGGGAGTTTGCTGAATTTTGTGGTTGACAACATCGGGCATTCTGAATAGCGTGAGGTCAGGCAGTATTCGCGTTGATGTATCAACACAGGCAAAGCAATTGGTTGGCTGCGGTGGCAGTAATTAAGGTTGGATGGGTATTCAGACAGGGTATTTACATCATACGCTAACCCGATATATGGACAGCGTAGATTATCCCGTAAAACAGCGTTGCTTTGATCAGCTTGAACCGGTGTCATACCTCAAAATCATTTCCTGATTAATTTCTACCTAATTTTATACGATAATAGTGAAATTAATCAGAACTCAACAAAAACGAAGGGTCACATACCGTGATGCGTCTGGTTCGCCATCAGCCATTGATACAATGGTTGAAATTTCCCGGCAATCAGGTTTTCAATTTCCCGGGCGACAAGCTCCGGCTGTTCTCCTGTAAGGTAAGGGTCCGGAATGCTAAAAGGCACCCCGCCGCACACCTCCGAGAGGAGAAAAACCCGGCTTCGCGCAGATGGAAATTCCGTTTGCAGGGCTTCTTTTTGTCCGCTTTCCATTACCAGAATGAGATCAAATTGCCTGATTAACTGGTCAGAGATTGATTGTGAGCGGTGCCTTTCCAGATTCAGCCTGCGCTTTTTGGCTTCCAGGATGGCTTCCGGGGTGGCAGGCAGGTTGGCTGCTCCCCACGCCGCGGCACTTTCCACGCGCCAGTTCCCGGGATTCGGATTCTTCCGCAGAAAATCCTTAAACATAACCTGCGCGAGGGGGGAGCGGAAACGGTTGGCAGTGCAAACAAAAAGCAGCGCGGGCATCAAAGTTCTTTCTGGAGGGTTAGCGATACCAATAAGTTCTTTCTCTTGGAATGAGAACCCATTCACCTGGTTTCAGAATTTCATCCGGGCTCAGATCATTATACTGTGAGAGCATTGCCAAATCGACATTTAAGCTTTTCGCGATGGCGCGTAAGCTCGTATTTTCGTCGGCAACCTCGTATGGTTCGAACGCAGGGAGATCGCCCGGGTCATCTCTGTCAAGCGGGATTATGATAATGGAATCAATCCAGATTGGCACCACCAGGTTGTGGTTGACCGACTTAATCACGTTTGCTGTGGTGTTGTTTCTGCTGGCAAGAAACTGGATACTCTCCCCGGAGGCAACCTTGTGTATGATGAATTTATCCTGGACCCCAATCACGACGCCCAGTGTATGCGGCAGCCGGGTGACCTCAGGGGTGGGAGTGCTGGTAGGCGCGGCGGTCTTGCTGGGAGCCGACTGAGTTGGGTAAGACGTTTTTGTTGAGGTAGCGTCCCGAATTAGTAAGAACGGTATCGCCGTATGGGTGGGTGTTGGAACACGGCCTGCGCCTGGGCTGTTTTTTTGGAAATGAACCAGAAGGATGCCAAAAACCAGGGCTGTGACTGCCAAAGCAAGCCAGACCCAAGACCAGCGAAACCTGCGGGGGCGGGCTGGCACGATGATGAGTTCCTCTGGTAATTTACCCGGGTTATCGGGGTTGAATAGCGGGCACTGGTTATACTGCGCAGTCAGGCAGCAGTTTTCCTGGTGGGACAAGACCGGCACGACGCCCGGGATGAGGTGATAACAGACATTATGCGGCGACGGGTAATTCAGAACGCTGTCGGCGTCCGTGGACAGCCCAAGATAAGGGCAGACCTCTGTTTGTCCATGCGGCCTCTTTTCAATCTCCGGGCTTTTCAATTTTTTTGGCGCTTCCATACCAAGACCATCAATCTACCGACCTTCCAACGCGGTTTGGAAGGCCGCGTTCTTATCTGCCTTTAAGGTTAACCCCGGCGCCTTTTTTCCCAATCAAACTTATTTCAATACCCTCTTCGAGAGAAGAGTCCTGATGGTAACCGTCATGACTGCTGTAAGGTGAATAATAATTGTATCCGCCGTAGTAATAATCCCGATTGCGGGGAATCCGATTCATCACAACGCCCAGCAGATTAGCGTTAATCCGTTGAAGTTCTTCCAGCGGTCGTTTAGCGGCAACACTGTGGGTGTTGCCTGGGACGATGACAAAAATGACACCGTCAGTGCGGGTGGATAGAATTTGCGCGTCAGAAACGAGCATTGGGGGGCTGTCGAGTATTATAACGTCATAGATGGATTTCATCTCTTCGATGATATTGCGCATGCGTTCGCTGCCCAGTAATTCTGCCGGGTTGGGCGGCAGTCCTCCGCTGGTGATGATATCCAGATTGTTGACTTCGGGCAAAACGCGGACCACATCTTCCAGGGTGAGCTTTCCGCGGACAAGGTCACTTAACCCAACGCGATTATGAATACTGAACTGGGCGTGCACATTGGGTCGGCGCATGTCCGAATCCATTAGAAGAACTCTTTTCCCGCTTTGAGCCAGCACAATCGCAAGATTGGTGGCAACAGTTGTCTTCCCTTCGGATTCTCCGGCACTGGTCACCAGGATGCTGCGCAGCGGTTCATCAACGCTGGAGTATTCCAGGTTTGTTCGCAGCGCGCGGAATGCCTCTGAGACTGGCGAGCGCGGATGAAAAGCCACATAATTGCCCAGCTTCTCGTCCTTGGATTTTTTGCGCAATTCGCCTATCAGACCAATGACTGGCAGTTCCAATATTTCCTTGACTTCGTCCGGCGTTTTAATCGTATCATCCAAGAATTCAACCAGGAAACCAAACCCAGCCGTCACCAGCAGGCCGATACCGCCTGCCAGCAGGGCGGTTTGCATGGGTTTGGGAGAAATCGGGTTGGCTGGAGTTACGGCGGTTTCGACCTGTACCACGTTCGGGGTATTCTGCGCGCGGGTGAGGCGCAGGGTCTCCAGGCTGCCGATGCTGCTGATATAGATCTGTTGGTAGAGCTCCAGTGTTGTCCGAAGTTGCGAGAGCTGCGTCGAGGTAGAGGTCTCGCTTTGGGCGGGGGTCTTTAGCACGACCAAATTCGTGTATATCTGTTGGTACAAGGAAAGGACTGGGGTTAGCTGATCCAGCTGAGCCTGGTAATCGGAAAGGCGGGCAATTTCTTCATCACTCGCATGCTCGGAATCAATTTTCGCGATTTCAGTATTCAGGGTTGTAATTTGATCCTGCAAATCCTCAATTTGCGTTTGCACGCTTTGCAGCTGCGTCTCAACCGTTGCGCTGGAAATCTCGCTGATCTGCGTTTGCAGTACGCTGATTTGTTGCTGGGCTTCATCAATCCGGTTCTGAAGGTTTTGCTCCGCGCTGATGTAGCGGACGGATTGGAGCTGTTCATTTTGATCAATGAGTACCTTAACCAGGCCATTAGCGATTAAGGCAGCTCTTTCTGGATCTGTGTCTTTTACGGTAAGCTGCACGAACTGCGTGTCATCAATTTGGGCCGCGGTGGCCTGACCTTTGCGCACCGGGAAACCAAGCTCCTGTGAGGCTTGCGCCAGCAGACTTTCTGTGGAAAGCAGTTGAGCATAGGTGGAAATCAATTGCTGGCTGTCAAGATAGGAAAAGTAGTCATACGTGGTTTGCGCAGCCCGCAAAACGACAAAACGGGTGGAAGCCTGGTAAATTGGTGTTTGTCGGCTGCTAAATAAATATCCGCCAACCGCACC
>JAKQFH010000021.1 GCA_029556265.1 Chloroflexota bacterium
TGGGTCGTATAAGCGGGTCAGCAGCTTGACGAGCGTTGTCTTTCCGGCCCCGTTCAAACCCACCAGCGCGATACTCTCCCCGGGCGGAATGAAGAGGTTAATATCTTTCAGCACAAACACATCGGACCCCGGATATTTGAAGGACACCCCCCGAAATTCAATGCCCTCTTTGATCGGCGCCGGCGCGGTCAATCCCTCGGCTGGGTTCGTCAGCTTCGGTGTGATTTTCAGATAGTTGAGCAGATTGTCCAGATACAAATTATTCTCATAGATGCTGTTAAAACTGTCCAGCAGCGCGCTGACCGAGTTTTGTGACTGCCGGAAGATAGACAGGAACATGGTCATATCACCGATGGTGACTGCCTGGATGATCGTCCGGTAGATAACCCAAACATAGCTGCCGTAATACGCCAGGCTGGAAAGCACGCCCCAACCCAAACCCGCCAGGGTGCGTTTGCGAGCCACATTCATATCCTCTTTATAGAAGCCCGCGAACAGCGTCTTGAAGCGTTGGAGCAATGGCTCCCCAAGGCCAAAAAGCTTGATTTCTTTGTAGGTCTCACTTCCGGTCAGCAGCATTTCCAGGTACGAAAGCAAGCGCATCTCCGGAGCGCGTCGGTAAACCATTCGGTAAGACATCTCGGCATACTGCGTATCGGATAAAAAGCTGGGGACAGCCGCAGCGAACACAACCAGCGCCAAAAACGGGCTGAAGCGCACCAACAGAGCGATAAGCGACACCAGCGTGATGCTTTGCTGCGCGATTTGCATGGTCGAGGTAACAATCGAGAGCGCCGCGCTGTCGGATTGGCGGCGGGCATTCTGCAGCAGGTCGTAAAACACCGGGTCTTCAAAGAATTGCAAATCCAGGCTGATGGCTTTCTGGATAATCAGGGTGTTCACATGCGTGGTCAGCTGCAGGCTCATCATGCGGTTTGAGAGCACGCGCGCCTGACTCACCACAGCGCTCAGCAGCACCAAAACAAGCTCCAGGAGTACAACCGGCAGCACGGCTTGCATGCCGGTCTGCCAACCCGCGCCTGCCTTCACCACCGCGAGAATGCGATCAACAATCAATTTGCCGACCCAGGCTTGCGCCGCGGGCATCAGTGCCGCGATAGGCGTCAGCCCAAAATTAAACAGGGCGTTTTTTTTGCTGGCTTCCCAAACCAACTTAAACGCGTTGGGCGCATTGCGCAGGGCGTTTAGGAAATTCTTTAAGCTGAAATGCCCGTTGGGAGTATCATTTTTCCGCTGAGCCGCGGAAGGGTAGGGTGTGGGTGCTTTATCGCCTTTCATGCCCACAACGCGTTCAGATACCGTCTTGTTCTCATAGACGCTTATTATACCGTCTGGAAAGCTGATGTCCACGCCAATTCACGTTTTTAAAGGTTAACTCCGGTTTAAGACCGCCTCGACCACCCGGCTCCACGCCGCCCATCCCGATTGCCCGCGCCTGTTCCTTGGCTGCCGGCTGATAGAAAAGGTTATAATCAGCCCATGTGTAAAAAACAGCACTGGGTCATCTGCGCCCTGGCATGCATATCCATCCTCGCCTTTGTGCTCTACGCCCTTCCAAACGCAAAGGCTTCCGGGAATATGGCCCTGGTGACGATGTTTGAACCGGATGAATCGGCTATGATCGGGGTCATCAAGAAGATGGTCAGCCCGCAGATTGACCTGGTATACACGATTTATCGGTTCGTGGCGTACAGCTTTTACTCCTACGGCTTCCCACTTTTTGCGCCGTCCGCACTTCTCTATAAGCTTTTAAGCTGGTTTGGTCAGGGCGACAACCTGAGCCTGGTGATGCTCAGCCTGCGTCAGATAATCAGCGTGCTGCCCATGCTTGCCAGCCTGTGGGTGCTGGTCTACATGCAGGATCAGTTCAAAAGCTGGCGCTCCATTGCCTTGTTCATTATCTTGCTGAGCGTGCCGGCTGTGCTGCAGAACGGTTATTGGTGGCACCCCGATGGGTTGGTCATGCTCCTGGCGAGCCTTGTGCTCTACTTCTTATGGAAAGACGAGCGCGGCTTTGGCAGGAACTTTGATATCGCCGCGGTCTTGTGCGGCGTTTTGGTGGCGCTGAAGGTGGTTGGTCTTTTCTTTTTTCTGACCATCGCGGTTGTCTTAATTTGGAGTCTGATTGAAAAGCGCCTGACGTGGAAGCGGTTCTTTGGCTTGTCCGCGCGGTTCATCCTGATTATGGCGGTTTCCATCATTATCGCCAGCCCGCATTTGCTCATCCCAAAACACAGGGACTTCGCCTTCAGAATCCTAAAGCGCGAAATCTTTGAAACTTCCAAAGGCTATGGGATTATCTACGCGAAAGGTTTGTCTGCTGCCTGGCCTGTTATGCGCAAGTATTATGGGGAAGCCTGTTTCCTGCTAATCACCCTTGGCGTTTCAATCTGGAGCCTATGGGACGAGAAAACCCGCTATTTACGGGTTCTGATCCTGACGTGGTTCATCCCGCTTTCGGCGCACCTCCTGTTCTTTTCGCACTTTAAATACCAGTACTGGCTGCCTGTCGCCATCCCGGTGTTTTCGAACCTGGCTTTTCTTTTCCCCCAAAAAAAGTTAAATCGGGCGAATGTTAACCCTTCTGTGGTTCTGAAGCTGGTATTGCTGGCGGCGGTCGCGGTTCAATTTGGCTTTTTCCTGAATCGCGACGCGAAGCTCTTTCAGGATAGGTATCATCGCGCGGAGAACAACCCGGCAATCCAGTTCTATTACAAAGCCCTGGACGAACTCGCGCCTGTTTCGCAGAATCTTAACGTTTATTATGATTACCGCCTCTACGTGCCCCAAAAAGAAGGCTGGAGCCTGGAAAGCTCTTTTGACCTGCTCACCTATGACTATATCAACTCCGGTAATTTTGATGTGTTGTTCCTCTCCCAACAGCGCATCCGCGATTACCTTAAACCCTCGGCAACAGGTATCGACCCGCTTGCCTTTGCCAAGAGCCAGGAGTTTTATCGCGACGCGGACGCGGGTTCCATCGCGGGCTACCGGCTTTTATTGCGGGATAAAACCGCACTTCTATTCATCCGTCAGGATGATTGCGCTAAATACTACGCTCCGGAGCGCTGCGAATGATTGACACCGAAAAAGAATCCGGTCAAATCCCCGCCCTGCCCAAAGACGCGCGCGATGCCGGGACGAACCCAACCACACCAACCCAGGCCGCACCAAAGCCGAACCTGGGGCAGTTCATCCAAAAGCTGTGGCAAATCCGCCTTTTGAGGTTTTTTGTGGTCGGCGCGGTGAATACCCTCTTCAGCTACCTGGTTTACGCCGCGCTGATATTAATCGGCGCGCACTACACCCTTGCCACGCTGATTTCAACCGTCCTGGGCGTCATTTTCAACTTTTTTACCACGGGCAGGATTGTGTTCCGCAGCATGGACAATAAGCGCTTCGTCATGTTCACCCTGGTGTATGTCTTCACCTACCTGGTCAATATTCTTTTATTAAGCTTGCTGGTTGACAGGCTGCGCATGGATAAATTATTGGCAGGCGCATTGGTGACCTTGCCCGTCGCCCTGCTTTCTTATTACCTGAACTCCAAACTGACTTTCAGAGACAAAATTCCAGACACAGAACCTCGAGGATAAAGCATGCCACCCAGCAATCAACTCAAAAAAATCTCCAGTATCAGCGCGGTTTTCCCGGCTTATAATGACGCTGGAACAATTCCCAGTATGGTATTGAGCGCGCTGCTGGCAATGCGGCAGGTGACTGACGATTACGAAGTGATTGTGACCAACGACGGCAGTCGGGACAATACCGGCATTATTTTGGACGAACTGGCTTCGCGCTATCCGGAACTGAAAGTCTTTCATCATCCGCAAAACCAGGGCTACGGCTGCGCTCTGCGCACCGGCTTCGCCCATGCCAGCAAAGACTGGGTCTTTTATACCGACGGCGACGCCCAGTACAACCCGTTGGAACTGGTTAACCTGACCCAGGCATTGAATGACGGGGTGGACGTGGTGAATGGTTATAAAAACTCCCGCCACGACCCCTTAATCCGGGTTGTCATCGGAAGGCTTTACCATCACATTGTAAAAATCGCATTCGGCTTTAAGCTGCGGGATGTGGACTGTGATTTCCGGCTTATCCGGCGGGAAATTTTTGATAATATCGAGCTGGAGAGCCCAACCGGCACGATTTGCCTGGAGATGGTGAAAAAATTTCAGGACGCCGGCTATCAATTCGCCGAGGTGCCGGTTAACCATTATTACCGCTCATATGGCAGAAGCCAGTTTTTTAAATGGAAACACCTCTGGAGAACATTCCGGCATCTTTCTAAACTTTGGTGGAAACTTGTGGTAAAAAAGGAGCATCTCCAGGAAAATCAGAGGCAGGGTATCACCCGGAGCTGCGCGCCGGAGAAAGAGGATGTGAGCCGTGGATAATCGCTGTTTTGACCGAAAAAAAGTCTTGATTACCGGCGGGCTGGGTTTCATCGGCTCGAACCTGGCAATCCGATTGGTGGAATTGGGCGCGGATGTGACCCTGGTCGACAGCCTGATTCCGACCTACGGCGGGAACCTTTGGAATGTGGAGCCCATCAAAACGCGGGTGCGCATTAATATCTCCGATGTCCGCGACCCCTTCGCGATGAAGTACCTGATTTCCGGTCAGGATTACCTGTTCAATTTAGCCGGTCAAACCAGCCATGTGGATTCCATGGAAAACCCGGAGACTGACCTGGCGATTAACGTTCAGGCGCAGCTGCAGATTTTGGAAGCCTGCCGTCAGCACAACCCGGATGTGAAGGTGGTTTTTGCCAGCACCCGGCAGGTCTATGGGCGCCCGCTGCGCGTTCCGGTCGGAGAGGATCATCCGCTTACGCCGGTTGACATCAATGGCGTTCATAAACTTGCCGCAGAGCATTATCACCGCCTGTACAATAATATCTATGGGATCCGTTCAGTTATCCTGAGGCTGACCAACACCTACGGTCCGCGCATGCGCGTTGTGGATGCCAGGCAAACCTTCCTGGGCATCTGGATCCGCAGGCTGCTTGAGGGCGAACCAATCCTGATTTACGGCGACGGCAGCCAGCTGCGCGATTACAACTATGTGGATGATGTCGTGGACGCCCTTTTGATGGCTGCCGAAACCGACACCTGCTATGGGGATGTGTTGAACCTTGGCTCGCAGGAGGTATTTTCGCTTTCGCAGACAGCAGAGATATTCTTGGACCTTCATCCCGATGGTCAGGTGAGTTATGTGCCCTTCCCGAAAAGCCGCTTGTCCATTGATATTGGCGATTATCAAGGGGATTTCAGCCGTATCCGCGGCGCCTTGGGTTGGTCGCCAAAGACTAATTTCAGGGATGGGATGCGCCGGACTTTGGAATACTACCAGCAAAATCGTGAGAAGTATTGGTGAGGAATGATGACTGAAATCCGGATCCCTTTCGCCAACCCAAAAGCTGACTACCAGCAGCACGCACCCGAAATTCAAAAGGCGGTAGGGCAGGTTATGGAAAAAGGCGCCTATATCCTTGGCGCGGAAGTGCGCCGCTTTGAAGAGGCGTTCGCCAGTTTCTTTGGCGCTTCGGATTGTGTTTCCGTTAACAGCGGCACAGACGCGCTCGTGCTGGCCCTGAAAGCGCTCGGGCTTGGGCCGGGCGATGAGGTGATTACCGTCTCGCATACTGCCGTGGCAACCGTCGCCGCGATTGAGCTGACCGGTGCGACCCCCGTCCTGGCGGATATCAAGCCGGATACCTATTGCCTGGACCCGGATTTATTGGAAACCCTGGTCACCCCCAAAACCCGGGCTGTCATCCCGGTGCACCTCTACGGTCACCCGGCGGATATGGGCGCGATTCTCGCATTTGCCAGGAAATATGGGCTGACGGTAATTGAAGACTGCGCCCAGGCTCACGGCGCCGCGCTCAACGGGAAACTGGTGGGCAGTTTTGGCGACCTGGCTTGCTTCAGCTTCTACCCCACCAAAAACCTGGGCGCGATTGGTGATGGCGGCGCTGTGCTGACCAGCCGCCCCGACCTGGCAAAAAATCTGCGCCTGATTCGGGAATACGGTTGGGAAGACCGCTACATCAGCCAGGTTCCGGGGATGAACACCCGTTTGGATGAAATCCAGGCCGCCATCCTGAACGTGAAGCTGCCGCACCTGCTGGAAAAGAACCAGGAGCGCCAACGTATCGCCGACATTTACGACCAAAAGCTGGCTGGCACAAGCTTCATCCTCCCAAAAAGACTGGCGGAGATACGCCACGCGCTGCACCTGTATGTGATTCAGACCGAAAAGCGCGACGAGCTGCAAGCGTTTTTGCGGAGCAAGGGCGTAGGCGCCGGTGTGCATTACCCCCAGGCAGTCCACCAACAGCCCGCGTATCTGGGGCGTTTGCCGGGCTGCGACAGGCTGCCCGTCACCGAGAGCCTGACCCCAAGAATCCTGAGCCTGCCAATCTACCCCCAGCTGGCGCGTGAGGATGTGGAGTGGGTATGTGAGCTGCTGCTGGAGTGGGAGCGGGGCAAGCGGTAATTCCCCTTTTTTAGGCGGAAAGCTTAGAGTAAAAGGGCAGCGCGCCAGTTTGTTGGCCCGCTCCGATTGCCCTCGGTAAGTCACTCTGCTCCTGGGGCTGCGCGGCTCCCCTCAGAAATACAGTCTGTTGTGTGTACGGGCAAGCTGATGGTGTGGGGAAAGCCGCCCATTTCCACTTGTTCAAAAAACCGCGCGAATGAGTTAACCCGCGGGTCAAGCCGCTGACATCCTCAGGCACGCCCTCGGGGCAGGCGCGCCTAAAAAAGAACGCGCCTGTCTTACCAACCCCGACGTGCTGATTAGCAGTCAGCCCCAAATTCAGCGCGGAAAGCCGCGGCCAAATTCTCCACCCAGCCGTTCACCGGCTGCAGTCTGCCAAAGAAAAAGCGCAAAACAGGCGGCTCCTCGCAAAAACGCAGCCCGCCAATCAAATCGCGGTGCGCGAAGAGCCATTTCAGGCGGTCAGCCGTATATTCAATGTGCGAGAGTGTGAAAGTGCGCCGCGGCAGCGCCAGGCGCACCAATTCCATGTCTGCCGGCACGTCGTTGCCCTGCGCGTCGCGGTCCATCGAAACGCTCCCGCGCTCCATTCCACGCACGCCCGAAACGAGAAACACCGCTGCCGCCAGCGCGCCAGCCGGGTACTCCGACTGCGGCACCTGCGGGATGAAGCGGCGCGCGTCCAGATGGCAAGCCAGACCGCCGGCCGGCGTGACCACCGGCACGCCCAGCTCTAACAATCGCTCCACAAAATAAGCGATAAAATCCGCGGAACTGCTGGCGACGGACTGGGCGGTCATTTCCCGCAAGCCTACAGCCATGGCTTCCACTTCTTTGGTGGACATTCCACCGTAGGTGGCAAAGCCCTCATACACCGGCAGCCATACCAGCAGTTTGTCAAACGCCTCTTTAGAGTTGGTCGCGATTAATCCCCCGCGCACCGCCGCGCTCTTTCTGCCGGACATATAAAAGATATCCACGCTGCGCATCATCTCCTGGATGATTTCTCGCACGCTCCAATCCGCGAACTCCGGTTCGCGCTGTTGGATGAAATAAGCGTTTTCGGAAATCAGGCTGCCGTCGAATACCAGCGGGATGCC
This sequence comes from Chloroflexota bacterium, assembly GCA_029556265.1. Classification (GTDB taxonomy): domain Bacteria; phylum Chloroflexota; class Anaerolineae; order Anaerolineales; family Anaerolineaceae; genus Mesolinea. The sequence goes on from JAKQFH010000021.1 coordinate 7,629, forward strand.
GTGCTGTGCGGCGAGCGTTCGCACCTCCTTCAGATTTTGCATGGAGAAGGGCTGCCCGCCAATCAGGTTCGTGGAGGCTTCCATGCGCACGTACGCCACGCGCTCCGGACCCCACTCGCGGATGGCAGCTTCGAGCTTGGCAAGGTCCATATTGCCCTTAAACTGGCTGCTGGAACTGGTATTCAGCGCCTCATCCGCGCAAAGCTCCAACACTTTGCCGCCCGCCAGGTCCACATGCGCTTTGGAGGTGGTAAAGTGGTAATTCATCAGCACCGCCATGCCCGGCTGCACAAAGGCTTTTGCCAGCAGATGCTCCGCGGCGCGTCCCTGATGCACTGGCATCACGTATCGAAAGCCAAGCACCTCACGGACGGATTCCTCCAGCCGAAAAAAGCTCTCGCTCCCCGCGTAGGCATCGTCCGCCGCCATCATCGCCGCCAGCTGGCGGTCGCTCATCGCGTTGGTGCCGCTGTCGGTCAGCATATCCAAAAATATATCGCGGGAGCGCAGCAAAAAAGTGTTGAAGCCGGCGCTTTGGATGGCTTCCAGGCGCTGCTGGATGGGCGGCAGGCTGGTTTCCTGCACAATCTTGATTTTGTGCATTTCAATAGGCAATAGTTTTCCGGTGGATAAGCGAATATTCATGGTTGTTTCCTTTATTAATAAGTTGGCAAGATAATGGAAAGAGACCTGACGCAGCGGCAGGCCCGGACAGAGGAAAAAGGGGACACCCCCGGCCGCGTTCAGCCGGAAATGCCCCTAAACGTAATAATAGGTGCGGTTGTGATTCTTATGAGAAAGCGTTGAGGGTTTAATAAAAACTCACCATGCGCCCGATTGTATCATAAAGAGGTAAGATGTTCGCTTTCTTTTGGTAAATTAAGAGTCTTTGCGTCTGCATGAGGCCTTCAACCAAAGCGCTCTGCGCAGGTTGCCGCATAAGCGGTAGAGCGAAAAGAAATCTGAGCCGCTGCCGTTCTCTTCCGCCTCTCGCGCCGAAGTCAGGCGATCGTCATGTAGTTCACCTTGTAAACCAATCCGCGCGTGAAAGAGGGCAGGTTGTGCGTGTCAGTACGCATCCGGGCGCGATGGTTAGATTTCTGCGTTCGGGGATATTCTGGTACATCGCCCCCCAGCCCCTGTTCACCCATCAAGAAAAGACCGCCGGCGCGCGCCTGCCTGGGCTTGCGGCTGAACGCATACCCCCGCCCGATAAGCCCGCAAGCGCATCAATTCTTACCACACCCCCGGCAGCAGACGGAAGCGGACTTTCGCCGCGTACTGCTGATATCCAGGCAAGTTCCCCAGCAAGAAGCGATCTTCCAGGCTGGCGCGTAAAACCAGCAAAGCCCCAAGTATCACCGCGGGCACGAAAGCCCAGGCGGAATCGAGCAGGAGCGGTATACCCAGATTGACGAGCAGGCTGCCTGTGTAGCCGGGGTGCCGCACCCACGCGTAGGGCCCGCCAGACACGACGGAATGCCCTCTTTCCGCCTGGATGCGCACCGTCCCGGAGAAGTAGGCGTTCTCTATCAGGGCGTAAGACCCGAGCAGGCAGCCGAGCACGATCAGCGCCAGGCCAAACAGCTCCCAGCCCAGCGCAAAAGCTATGGACCAGGCGAACAACGCGTCCAGGCCGGCTGTCAGCAGGATGAAGGCTGTCCCGAAGGCAGTCGTCGGCGAGAGCCACTTATCCCACGGCTGAGTATCCTCATGTTCCGTATAGTCGGCGCGTTCCCGGAGGATATCCGGGGTTTTGCGAGCCGCCAGCGCGCGGCTGATCATAAAGGTGAGGATCAGAAGCGCAGTCAAGACCCAGGCCTCCCACCAGTTCCAACGCCCGGATATCAGCATGGGCAAGAGCGGGATCAGCCCAAGCGCTATCAGCAGCATGAACGCGGTGCGAATGATTTTCTTTAGTTTATCTCCGTTCAAAGTTGCCTCCTTGAGGTGCGGCGTGATTTTCCCTGTTTCCATTATGATAAAGGCGTTTGGGTAACAATTTCTTGTGATAATTACGTTCAACAGCTCCGAGCCCGGCTCAGGCAGCGCCCCTGCCCCGGATGGAGTTTCAGCGTTCCGCTCGCTTAGTTTCCGTGGAACGCCAGCGCGATGAAGGCTTCCGCTGGCACCCTCGACATACCCAGCCCTGCTGAATGGATGAAGCCAAAGCTCTCATAATAGCCAGGATGTCCGACCAGGCAGCAGCCGCGCGCAGGGCCTCGATGACGTACTGCTCGGTGTGGCCGCTGATTGCGAAGGTGGCAAACGCCGAAGCGGTCAGGTCAAAGATGGGCTGGACGTCGGCGGGCGTTTCTGGGCGGATGAGGAGGGGGAGGGATGAAGGCATGGGGCACTTTCTGGGATGGGATACAGGATTGCATACCAATAATTGTGGGGGTGTGCGGCCCTTTCCATATTTTTCTGTTCATTTATGGTCTCAAGAGAGCGCAGCCCGCTTGCCTGAGCTTTCTGGTTGCAGGGTACCAAGCAATTCCTTTGACTTTCAGGTATCTACATTACGAGCCTCCCTAGGGTCCCGACTGTACTTGGCACCCTTCGAACGCTGTGTATGGGCTAGTGGACTGTTGAGAACACAATAAGCACGAAACCAGGAAGATTGTCCTGACAATAATAGCAGTCCCACACCACATAAAAATGCGTTGTTGGCACACTCTTAGTGTTTCTAATTCACCAATTTCCAATTTCTCTTTTCATGACTTGGTAGACTTGCGACATTGTCCCACCAAATTCGTTGAGCCAAACCGGGGGAGAATTAACATTGAAACTTATCCAAAAAGTATCAGAGCCTTTTTTGCCTGTGTGTTGAGGGGTATGACCAATGACATATTTGCGAAGAACACTTTTTGAAACAAACCAACCATGAACAGCATATGGAGATAATCCAAGAAAAAATGCATATTCGTAATTTTGATCCCGTAATTGCTGAAAAGTATAGCGGTTACTTTGCCAGAGTGTAGAAAACTTTATTTCAATAGGGCGGTCATTGACAACTATATCAGCGTCAGAATCATGGCTTTTAGAAATGACAAATCCCTTTTGAATACACCAAGCTGAAACAATTTGTTCGCCAATTTTCCCAACTCGCCGAGAAGGTTCTCTTTTTATCCAAGCAAAAGGGCTGCCCTCCCAGATGCCCAAATCTTCATCATCTCCTTTGAGTGATTTGACAATAGAAATTATTGATTCAAATTCGTTATCGCTTTGCATGGGGGAAATTTCCTAAATATTACTCAACCTTGTCGAATAACGTCGTTTGAATAGGAGTTGACCCTTCTTGGCTTATGCAACTTTGATATGGCGATGGATCAAAATTTATCCAATCAACATTTGAGACGCCATCAAATCTTTTTGCCATAACTTCTAGCGCTTCTGGATTCTTATCTACTAAAATAAACTTTCGGTTATTTTCCAATGCCGCTACTCCTGTTGTGCCGCTCCCAGCAAAAAAATCTAAAATTGTACTGTTTTCATTGCTTGATACCTTTACAATTCTTCTCAAGATACCTAATGGTTTTTGTGTGGGATAACCAGTTTTTTCTTTTCCATTCGTAGGAACAATTGTGTGCCACCAGGTATCTGTAAGGGTCTTCCCTTTTTCCGCTTTTTTTTCACCTACTAATCCTGGAGCCATGTATGGGATTCTTTCGATTTCGTCAAAGTTAAAAATGTAATCATCTGGGTTTTTTACATATAAAAGAATATTATCGTGCTTTGTGGACCATTTTTTCTTAGAACGTGCGCCATAATCGTAAGCCCATATTATCTCATTCAAGAAACTTTCACGACTAAAAATTTTGTCAAGCAAAATTTTGCAGTAATGTACTTCACGATAGTCAATATGGAAGTACATCGACCCATTGCGGGATAATATTCGATATGCTTCTTTTAATCTCGGTTCTAAGAAGGATAAAAAGTCATCAAATGTATCAGAATATGATTTAGTGCCCAGTTTTATAGTTACGTATCTTTCACCCTGAAAACCATTTCTATCCCCTTCTTCAGAGCGGATGGTTTTAATTTGAGTCCGTCCTTGTACTTTGCCAGTATTGAATGGTGGATCGATATAAATTAAATCTATAGATTCAGACGGCAATTCATTTAGTACTTCCAAGTTATCACCAAAATAAATTTTGCTATTCATTTTCTACTCCTTAGTAAGAATCGCTAGGCTAGAAAGAATTTTACAGTAATTATGATATACCAGCCTTATTTTTACAAAATTTGTCAGCTGCATATTGTGCGGACGCTTTTTTAAAATTGGAGATTAATTCACCCCAACATTTGGAAAACGCAGATCGTTTATAGTTTCCAGAGCATAAATAGTACTTGACCGTTAGATAACCAAATACTTTTAGACCCATGGTCATGATTTCCGCTCGGTCAGGAGACCTTCGCAAACAAAGAAATACTTGTTCTTTCAGGGTCTCGCGACCTTGTAATGTTTTTGCCCAGTACCTCTCACCCCAGCCCCACCAGAATATCCGTACCTTCCATCTTCACGCTGTAGCTGGGCTCATCCTTCACTTTTATCTTCACAAAGCCGATCTTTGCCTCCCCTACTGCTTCTCCAGTCCGGACGTCAAAGCGCGCGCCGTGCCGCGGGCAGGTAACAATCCCGCCCTCCAGCTTGCCTTGCGCCAACGGCTCCCCAACGTGCGTGCACTTATTGGGAATGGCATAATAAGCTCCGTCCACGTTCGCCAGCAAAACTTCCTTGCCGCCAACCAGAACCATACGCATCGTGTTTGTCGGGATGTCAGTCGTCTGCCCAACTTTTACGTATTCCATTTTTCTCCTTATTAATCAACTCGCCCGGATCGCCCAGGCAGCCGTGTAAACGCATACCTAACATCGTGTGATTCCGCTCTGTCTGAATTATGCCATAGAAAAAGAACTCTCCAGATTTCGGAGAGCTCTTCGCTTTTCTTGACCGACTGTCTAGCGCGCCATCACCGGCCGGAACTTATACCCATACACAATAATCCCGCGCTCGTTGCCGTCGTTACGGATCTTGCGGGTTACCATCTCCACCGGCATGCCGATGCGCACCGGCTCATCCCCCAGATCGGTCAGCTGCGCGGTCACCATGGGCCCTTCCGCCAGCTTCACCAGAGCGATGGTATACGGAGCCTGCTCCTCAAAGCCCGCCGGCGCGTTGGCCATGTGGGTGTAGGAATAAACCTCGCCCTGCCCGCTGAAGGTGAAGGGCGTCTTGGCTTCTCCGCCGCATTCCGGGCAGATATCCCGGGGCGGAAATATTTTCGCGTCGCAGTGCGGGCAGGTCTCACCCACCAGCGCGTAGCGTTGTTTTTTCAATCTCCAATAGCGTGGAACTTCCATTGTTAACTCCTTACGACCTATACTGTTTGAGAGTTTACCGATTGCGGACTCTCATTTTCTATCAGAATCCCTGTTCTCCCTCTCATTCCGCCAAAAACCTGGTCTTTGACAGGCAGACCCACGCCGAAATCCTCACGTGAATCGCAAACCCAGCCTATCGCATACACTTACTGTTCAATCAGAAGCCCCCAGGCGCGCGGGTATCCTCACTGCCATCCAGCGCATCCACAACCTGCAGGTTGAAAGCAGCAAAGTATTTCGCTCGTTTTACAGCTTTTCGGGTTTGGTTATCGATAAATATGTAACCTGCCGGCTTCCGGTAATGCTGCAACCACCTCTCGCGCCAGCCCTCATACAACGTCAGCCCATTCGTCAGGGAAAATGCTCACATCCACCGCAATAGAAAAGGCCGGAAGTGACCAAGTTAAACCTGTAAGTTGAGGTTAGCGCGGGAAATTTGTTTGGGAGGAGAGCAGCCAGCCTATAGGCATCGCCAGAGGGCAAGGCTTATCCGAAAAAGGCGTGGAAGCCTGTATGCCCGCGCGCCCGGCTTTGGGGCTGAGCTTCGATATTACCGAATCTGTCCTTTTCCTAACTGGAAATGGTGCTCAAGGGTCACCGCGCCGTTTTGGTCCTGGCGCAGCATGGAAAACTGGTCAATGGTCACGCGCCACTCGATCTGTTTGTTTTGGATGAAAGCCAGAGCCTTGGGCAAGTCTTCCCAGCTCAGGTCTTGCACGGCCAGCGTGACGTGCGGATGCCAGAGGGCCGGGCTGTAGAGCATGTTTGGTTCCGCCGTGTGGTCTTGCAATATGTCCCAGATTTTCAGGTGCGCTTTGATGAGCGCGGGGTTTTTAATAATGTCCAAATACACAATCGGAGACTGGCCGGGGAAGTATTGCGCGCTCTGCACGATGATATCAAACGGTTCTGTTTCAGCGGCGGCTTGGGTCAGCAGCAGCAAGACCTTGCGCAGGTTGTAGCGCTCTCCCAGCTGCCAGGTAAAATGAGGAACGGTTGCGGTTCGCACATACTTACACCCGAAACGTTCTTTCAGTTCATCCCACATCTGCAGCACCTGGTCTTCATAGGGTTTTGGGAGCGTGGAAATCAGCGCGTGCATGGGCTTTTCCTTTCCATAATAGGTGCATTATATCAAGGGATGCTTACCCGGCGCCAAGGTTCTGCTGCCGCGGCCTAAGCGTTAACCTGAACCGGCGCGCGTTGGGTTTGCCTTTTCCGCGCCCGGGGAGAGCCGGTGAGGCGCTTCTACACGCCGATTCTCCCTGGTCACGTGTTTGCCCGAGTCGTGATATTATCAGCCTGATGGACAGTCCTGTTCCTCCGCGCGAGGATATCGCAAATAACAACGCGCCGCCTGAGCCCAATCAGCCGCTTCAGCGCCTTTGGGCCAGGTTGGTCAGTTTTGGCATGGCGGACCGTGTTTTGCGCGCGGCTTCAGCGGTGTTTACGGCTTTGATGTTGGCTGGGGTCGTGCTGATTCTGAGCCGCTTTTATGCCAGCGCGAGCGGCAGCACCCCCGCGCAGCAGCTTCCGCAGGAATCGGCGCTCAGCCCCACCGAGCCGGCTTTCGCGGCGCGCTCTTTTCAGAAAGAGCCGCTGCAAGAAACCAAATCCATGGGGATTGCTCCGCTGGTCTCGCTGCATACCATCCTGCCTTCGCGCGGGCGCACGGAATTGGTTTCTTATGTTATTCAAGCCGGAGATACGCTCTTTTCTATCGCGGAAAAATTCGGGCTCAGACCCGAGTCTATCCTGTGGGGCAACCGCTACACCCTGGGGGAAGACCCGCATATGATTTACCCGGGGCAAGAGCTGCTTATTCTGCCGTTGGACGGCACGCTGCACCGCTGGAGCGCCGGGGAGGGCTTGAACGGCGTCGCGGCTTATTATGGGGTCAGCCCCGATACCATCGTGAATTACCCCGGCAATCACCTCAACCCCGCGGACCTGGGCGATTACTCGCTGCCAAACATCGCCCCTGGCACCCTGCTCATAATTCCAGGCGGCAAAGGTGAATTTCCAGACTGGCGCACGCCGCGTATCACGCGTAAAGACCCTGCCACCGCGGTGAACGTCGGCCCCGGCGCCTGTACCGGCTCGTATGACGGCGTGATGGGCACGCTCAACTTCATCTGGCCTGTTTCCAGCCGCTACCTCTCCGGCTATGATTACAGCCCCGAAGCCAACCATTACGGCATTGATATCCACGGTGAAATCGGAGAACCCGTTTTCGCTTCGGATAACGGCGTGGTGGTATACGCCGGCTGGAACGACTGGGGCTACGGAGAGATGATTGTGATTGACCACGGGCAGGGCTGGCAGACGCTCTACGCGCACCTCAGCACGGTGGACGTCACTTGCGGGCAGGAAGTTTATCAGGGGGATACCATCGGCACGGTGGGCACCACCGGCAATTCCAGCGGTCCTCACCTGCATTTTGAACTGCGCAGCGATGATTACGGACGCGTGAATCCCTGGGATTTTTTGCGCTGACCCTTATACCCTCCAAATCCACCCCGACCGCCGTAATCCGCACGCAAAGCGTTCCGCGCGGGCGCGTGCTTGCGCTATAATACAGTTATGGGAACCTCAGCCTACTCCGACGTGCGACCATCTCCGATTGCGGGCAGTTGGTATCCGGGGAATGCCGCCGAACTGCGCGCGGTGGTGGAATCTTTTCTGGAAAGAGCCGCCGCCCCGGCGCTCTCCGGAGAAATCCTCGCGTTGGTAGTTCCCCATGCCGGCTACATTTATTCCGGTTTCACCGCCGCGCACGCGTTCAAGGCGCTCATCGGCAGCCGCTTTTCGCGCGTGATTCTGCTCTCTCCCTCCCATCAGTATTATCGAGAGCCGCTCCTCACCAGCGGTCACGAAGCCTATGCCACCCCGCTCGGCGCGATACCGGTGGACCGCGAAGCCTTAAACGCGTTGGGCAGGCTGCTCCAAGCCGCCAGCGGACCGGATATCACCCCAATCCGGCGCGACCGCGAACACTCGCTCGAAATCGAACTGCCCTTCCTGCAAACCGTGCTCCCCGAAGGCTTCTCCCTGGTGCCGCTGATGCTTGTCAGCCAATCCGTGGAGCTGATCCACGCCCTTTCAGACGCGCTGGCGCGCTACATGCTGCCCCTTCCGCCCGAAGAAAAAACCTTGCTGGTCGCCTCCAGCGATTTATCGCATTTCTACACTGAAAAACAAGCCCGTCAGCTGGACACGCGCGTGCTCAACGCGCTGGAAGAGATGGACATTGACAAGCTTTATGTTTTGAATGCCAGCGGCAAAGGGCAAGCCTGCGGGATGGCGCCGATACTGACCGTGCTGCGAACCTGCCGCGTGTTGGGCGCCGATAAACTCGTCATCGCGGATTACCGCACTTCCGCCGACGTCACGCGCGACCTGGATTCGGTGGTGGGCTACGGTTCCGCGGTCATCACCAAAGCAGCATAGGTGGTGGAGCTTGCGGCGTTCTGATATCTTTTCACCGCGCGCTTCCCTGTTGATTTGCCTGACCCTTGGAATGCTGCTGGCTGCCTCCTGCCAGCCGCGCTACGAAGGACGCCCCACCGCCGCGCCCACGCGCGTCCCCTCCCACACCAACACGCCTACCGTCACATCCACGCTGCCCCCGGCGCCGACGGTTACATCCTCTCCGACGCCAACGCTGACCCAGACGCCTACTCCCCTGCCAAGCACAACCCCAACCGAAACCCCGACCCCCATCCCGCCGCGCGCAGCCGTGCTCTTTCCGCTTAAAGCCGGCGGCGCGAATACCGTCAATTGGAGTTATTTTTACCTCAGCCGCAAAGAGCTGCGCGAAGATAAAAGCCTGCTCAGCCTCTCCGCCGCGGTTGCCTTTCAACTTCTGGACCGCGGCATCCACTCCGAAACAGTGCGCGTCCGCGACCACGATGTGACGGTGTATTACCTGCGGGTCAGCCATGTGTATAACCAGGTGCCGATTGAGACCAAGCTGGTGCTGACCGGCTATTTCGGGCGCGCGGTTCCGGTGAGCGCCCTGCCCGCCGACGGCGCGGCGTTTGTGAACCTGCGCACCCAAAACTCCGATGCTGTGTTCGAGCCCTGGCGCATCCAATCCGATTGGCTGCTGCCTTATGAACAGCGTCAGAACCTCTTTACCCAAATGACCCTCACAGATTTTGAACAGCTGCTGGCCAATTTGCCAGAGCGCGTGATTCTGCTCGCGCATCATCCGGTCATTTGGCGGCCGGACGATTGGGCGCAGGCAGACCTGGATATGTCCCGCCTCAGCGGGCAAGCCGCCCGGCTGAACGCCTTTTTTGACCACGATGCGTTTGACCTGCTGACCGGGCAAAGTCGGATGGCGGAAGCCTGGAGCGCCTACCTGCTGCAAAATCAGGTCATCCCACCGGAAGTCGCCCAGGCGGGCTTATCCTTCTCGGCTGAATACCTGATTATAGTGATTCCCTGATGGACGCCCAGCCCGCCAACCTGGAAGCAAAATTCGCGGATGTCAGCGTCAACGTGGCGGCGATTGACAAGAGTTTTTCGTACTCTGTCCCACCGGAACTGCGGGGGGAAATCCAACCCGGATGTTTGGTCGTGGTGCCTTTTGGCAAGCAAATCGTGCAGGGCGTGGTTTTGGCGCTGTCCGACAAACTGGAGCTGGAAGCGAATATCCGCAACATCCTCTCCCTGAACTCGGAAGAAACCGTCCTGACCCCGCAGCAACTGCAGCTGACCCATTGGATAGCGCGGGAGACCTTCGCGCCCCTGGGCGCGGCGGTGAACCTCATGCTTCCGCGCGGGCTTTCCCAACGCGCGGACTTTTTGGCGGAGTTAAATCCCGACCCGCCAGAAACCTCTGCCAAACCCGCCCCGCTTCAGGCGCGCATCCTCAAACTGCTCAAAGAGCGCGGACCCTTGCGCGGCGCTCAACTGGAACGCGCCCTGCCCAAACTTGAATGGCGCCCCAGCCTGGAACGTTTGCGCAGCGCCGGGCTGGTGCGAACCACCAGCGTGTTCCCCCCACCGCGGGTGAATCCGAAAGTCGTGCGCACCGCTCAGCTGACCATCACGCCGGAGGCTGTGAAGGCGTTGGAGCCTCAGGCGCTCAGCCTGCGCCCGGAGACCGGCGCGCGCCGCCTGGAAGTCCTCAGGCTTTTGGCAGCCGAACCTTTTCCGATGGATTTCTCCTGGATTTACGCCCAGACCAACAGTTCGTACGCGGACCTGAAAGCTCTGGCCGGGCAGGATTACCTGCACTTCAACGAGACGGAGGTCTGGCGCGACCCACTGGAAAACCTGCAAGTGGAAAGCGCCCGCGCGCCTGTCCTCACGCCAGACCAGCAGCGCGTGTGGGAACAGCTCCTGCCGCGGCTCGGGCAAGCCGAAAGCAAGCCCGTCTTGCTGCACGGCGTTACCGGTTCGGGTAAGACCGAGATTTACCTGCGGGCGGTGGAACAGTGCCTGGCGCAGGGCAGGCAGGCGGTTGTTTTGGTGCCCGAAATCGCGATGACCCCACAGGCGGTTCGCCGCTATATGGCGCGCTTCCCCAACCGCGTTGGCTTGTATCATTCCAAACTCTCCGAGGGCGAGCTTTATGATACCTGGAGGCGCGCGCGCAAAGGTGAATTGGCGGTCATCGTCGGGGCGCGCAGCGCGCTGTTTGTGCCCCTGCCGGATATTGGTCTCATCATCCTGGACGAGTGCGACCATGAATCTTACGATGAGACCGAGCGGGAGCCGTTCTACCGCTCGGTGGAGACCGCGGAAGCCTACGCGCACATCTGCGGGGCGAACCTGATTCTCGGCTCCGCCACCCCGCGCGTCAGTCAATATTATCGCGCCAAGAAAGGCACCTGGCAATTGCTGGAACTGCCCAGGCGCGTTCTTGCCCACCGCGAGACCCTGCTGAAGCAGTCCGCCAGCCTGCGTGCCGACCTGCTGGCTGAAGCTGGCGGGGACGAGCTGCTGAATTTGGAACTGCCCTCGGTGGATGTGGTGGATATGCGCGTGGAATTAAAAACGGGCAACACCAGCGTGCTTTCCCGGGCGCTGCGCGCTGGGTTGGAACAGGTGTTAGAGCGAAACCAACAGGCTATCCTCTTCCTCAACCGCAAAGGCAGCGCCACCTACGTTTTCTGCCGGGATTGCGGCAGCGCCTTGCTCTGCCCGCGCGACCTGAGCCCGCTGGTCTATCACCAGGGTCGGGACAGCCTGCTCTGTCATATCTGCGGCTACACGCGCGGCATGCCCGCCAAATGCCCCAACTGCGGCAGCAAACAAATCCGCCAGATGGGCGTCGGAACAGAGCGCCTAGAAACAATTGTGCGCCAGGCTTTCCCTCAAGCCCGCCTGCTGCGGTGGGACGCCGAAAGCACCACCACGCGCGACGCGCACGAACTTATCCTTTCCCATTTCAGCGCCCACCGCGCGGATATCCTGATTGGAACGCAGATGCTCGCCAAAGGGCTCGACCTGCCGCTGGTGACGCTGGTTGGCATCGTTCTGGCGGAAACCGGTTTGAATCTGCCGGATTATCGCGCGGCGGAACGCGTTTTTCAGGTGCTCACGCAGGTCAGCGGCAGAGCGGGGCGCAGTCCATTGGGCGGCCGCGTGGTTCTCCAGACCTACCAGCCGGAGAATACCATCATTCAGGCAGCCTCCCGGCACGACTTTGCCGCTTTTTACGCGCAGGAACTGGCACACCGCCGCGAACTGGGCTACCCGCCTTTCACGCGCCTGGTGCGCCTGGAATACCGCAGCCCCTCCGAAGAAAAATGCCGTCAGGAAGCGGAGCTGATGGCACAGGTTCTGCGCGCCGAAATCCAGGGTCTTGGGCTGGCACAAACCGACTTCATCGGTCCGGTACCTTGTTATACCCGCAAGCTTTTCGGGCGCTTTCGCTGGCAGATTATCTTGCGCGGGCCGGACCCGACGCGGATATTGAACGGGCTGCCCTTGATGGGTTGGATTGTGGAGGTGGACCCGCCGAACCTGCTATAATAGTTTGACGCGTGTGTTTGTCAGCGCGAGGAGCGCAGCGGCGCGGCAGTTTCCTCCCGAGACTGCTAAAAGGCTGCCGCCTTCGTTCGCAAAAAGAATTGTCAGCATAATGACGGGCGCAAAATAAACCCCTGTTAGCATAGGTGAAGAAATGAACCAACGCAAAGAAATCATAACCTGGGATGAAGTTTCACGGCTGATAGACCACCTGCTGCCGCAGTTTAATCGGGTCTATTCCGTAATGGTGATGGTTACGCGCGGCGGCATCATCCCGGGCGGCATGCTGGCGGAAGCGATGAATATCCAAATGCTTTTTACCGCCTCCGTCGACTTCCCCGCTGAATTGCACACCACCCCCACGCCTCAATCCAAATTCCTGACCTGGCCAAAATTTTTGCAATTCCCCGAGGCAAGCCATCTGAACAACCAAAACGTACTGATTGTGGACGATGTCTGGGGTTCGGGGCGCACCATTACCGCGGTTAAAAACCGGGTTATGTCTTCCGGCGGGCGCCCTTCCACCTGCGTGCTGCACTTCAACCCATACCGGAACTTGTTCGGGAATATGCGCCCGGATTATTACGCGGCAACTACCGACGCACGCATCATCTATCCATGGGAAATGGACCGCGGTTTTCAACCCAATTTTTTCAGCGGCATACACTGAGGCATCTACCCCCTGTGCGCGCCCGGAGCTGCCATGCAAAAACCCCTTCGTTGGTACGACGGCGTTCTGATTAATGTCTACTATCTCGGCCTGACAGTTCGCACCCAAACCCTCACCCCGCTCATTCTGCCTCTGCTTGTCCAGCAGTTCGTCGGGGATGAGACCAAAGGCAGCAGCTACGGCACAATCCGCCTCTATTCCCTGATGATTGCCTTGCTCGTACAAGCTGTAACCGGCATTTTCTCAGACCGCAGCACGCACCGCTGGGGAAAACGCCGCCCGTTCATGCTCACCAGCAGCATCCTTGAGATTGCCACGTTCATCGTCATCGGGGTGATTGCCTCCCGGATGGAAGGGCAGGCAGGCTACGCGGCGCTGTTCGCGGCGGTGCTTTTTTCGATGGTCTTTTCAAACCTCGGGCAGGGCGCGGCACAGGGGCTTATCCCGGATTTGGTGCCCGAGAGTCAGCGCGGGGTGTACTCCGGGCTGAAAGCGCTTTTTGAGCTTCCAATCCCGCTGGTTTTTGTTTCCTTCTTTGTATCCAAAATGCTCCGCACCGGTAATTATTGGGCGGCTATCCTGACGGTCATTGCCGCGCTGTTCGTGAGCACCCTCCTGGCGATGTTCGTTCGCGAGACCCCATCGGAAAAAGTCCCCCTACCCTTGGATTGGGGCGCGATTGGGCGTTTGGTTGGCATGACCGCCCTGTTTACCGGCGTTATCCTGCTGGCAGGTGAGGCAGTGAAGCTTCTGCTCCCGTTGGCAGCCGCGCTGCCAGGCACTCCCCGCCTGGTACTCACCAGCATCCTCGGCACGGCAGGGATGCTCCTGGCAGTTGTGATGGGGGTCGTCTTTTCCATGCGCGTCAGCCTGAGCGCCGAAGCCGCCAAAAACCCCTCCTTCACATGGTGGGTCGTTAACCGCCTGGCTTTTTTGGTCGGCGCGAACAACCTGGCAAGCTTTTTGCTCTATTTCATCCAGGAACGCTTTCCGGAACTGAAAGGGAACGCCGCGGCCGGACCGGCTGCTTCACTGGTACTGATGGTGGGCGTCGCGATTTTGGCAGCCGCGCTGCCCGGCGGCTGGCTGACGGATAAAGTCGGCACCAAGCCCCTGATCGCGCTGAGCGGTATTCTCGCGGCGTTGGGCACCGCGGTCGTTGTCACATCCTCATCCATGTCGGGGTTGTACCTCGGCGGCGTCTTGGTCGGGGTTGGGGCGGGCATTTTCTTTTCTGCCAATTGGGCATTAGGTACCAGCCTGGTTCCACCGGGGCAAGCCGGGCGCTACCTGGGGATTTCCAACCTGGCGGGCGCCGGCGCCGGCGCGATTGGGGCGTATATCGGCGGACCAATCGGCGATAATGCCGGATTTGTGGTGCTGATGGGTATTTACGGTCTGCTTTTTCTGTTTTCCGTGCTGGCATTGGGGCGCATAAAAACCCCTCAGCCTGCTGGCAGGCTTTGAGAGTTTATTATATGGACACGAACGCGGCGGTAGAGGCAGCCAATCTGGAACTGGAAACGTTCGCCAGTGGCGCGAACGCGCTGGGCTTGCGTCAGGCGCGCGCGATTATCGCGATTGGCTCTCTTCCCGGAGGTTACTTCCGACCCGGACAAAGCGATCTGGACTTAATCGTGCTGTTCCACGGTACGCCGCCCGCAGACGAGGCCTTTAGCCAGGTTGAACGCGAGGAGATGGAGCGCCTGAAAAAGCTCGCCGCTCAAGCCTCTCCCTTTGAAATTGAATTGATTTTCTTGCACGAGAGCCGGCTGGCGCGGGACCCGCTAACCGGCTGCCTTCCGTATGCCGATTTTGTTCAGCGTCTGCGTTCCCAGAGCAAATTGTTATGGGGAAGGGTTGACCTGGCATCCCTTACAGCGCCGGAACGTGAGGATTTCGTCTGTGCGTTCAAGCGCTATCTGGAATATGAGCAGGATAAACTCGGCATGGAATTTTCGCAGGCCTGGACGCAAAGCCCCCTAGCGGAACTGCTTAAACACGCGCTCGTGTTGATGCGCACTTTTTTACTGGTGCGGCGCGGCATCCTTGAATACGACAAAACGCGAATCGCGCGCCTCTACACGGAAAACCGCCCGCCTGCCCCACTGCCGCAGGCCTTGGCGCGATGCATAGACCTGCGCTTCGCGGGCGAACCGCCCTCAGAAGCCTTGGAAGCCGCGGCGCGCGCGGAGCTCCCTGCCTTTCACGCTGCCCTGACGAAAGAAATCCTTAATCTCAGCCGCGAATGACGCTGACGCGCGAACCAGAGGGGACTTTTTCCACCTCAATCCGGTTGGGGAACTGCTCTTTTAATTCCTCAATGTGGGTGATGACCATGATCATATCAAAGTCTTCGGTCACCAGACCAATCGCCTCCACCAGCCGCTGTTTGCCTTCCGCGTCCTGATTTCCAAAGCCTTCGTCAATCACCAGCGTGCGCAGCTGCGCGCCGTTGCGCCGCGCGAGCAGGCGCGCCAACGCCAGGCGAATGCTGAAATTGATGCGAAAGGCTTCTCCACCTGAATAAGTTTCATAATCGCGGGTTGAACTGCCGTCGCTGATGGTGATATCCAGTGTTTCCAGCTTGTCGGTCCGCCTCACGTCTTTCAGGTCTCGTTGGGTAGGGAAGTTTACGCTCATGCTGTAATTGGAAAGGCGGCTGAGGACGCGGTTGGTTTCATCTTCCAATTCAGGCAGGGCCTGTTCAATCAGCATAGCCGGCACGCCGTCTTTGGAAAACCCCCGTTCCAGGGTCTTCAGACGCGCGATTTCAACATTCAAGGCTTCCATATCTTCTCGCAAGCTCACTTTGCGCGTTTTCAGTTCCGCCAGCACGTGCAGTTCCTGCCGTGCCGCGCCAACTTTGCGGTTCCAATCCGCCTCCGCCTCCCGCTTTTCTTGCACTGCATGGTCGGTTATCTGAATATCCGGCAGGCTGCGCTCAATTTCCGCCAAATCCTCGGCGGCTTTTGAGCGTTCGAGCGCGGCGTTCCGCGCTTCCTCCGTTTGTTTCTCAAGGTTCTCGCGCAGTTCCACCACACTCTCTTCCAGCTGCCCAACCGTGCTGCGGGCAATTTGCAGCTCGTTGTAAGCTGCCTGGGCCGGTTCGGCTTGCTGCGTTTCTTCGCGCAAGCGCGAGTGCGCTTCGGGGTTGTATGCCAGCCCCTCAATTTCCCGGAGAACCTCCGCGCGTTCTGCCCGCTCCCGCGCGCAATAGTCGTCTTGCGCCAGGGAAGTTCGGATTTGTTCCAGGTTCAGCGCCCCCTGCTGCCCAAACTGCTCCGCCCGGCTGGCGTACAGGCTTTGCTGCTCGGCAAGTTGGTCTGCCTGGCGGGTGAGCGAGGCGATTTGCTTTTCGGAAGCCAGAATTTGGGCGCGTTCTTCCGAGAGCTCGCCCTGGCGGCGGGTTATGTCCTTTATTTCCGCCTGGTTCCTTTTGTACAGTTCACGTTGGTCTTGCAGTTCCGCATCCAATTCCTGTTCCAGGCGGTCGCGGTCGTGCAATGCCAGAGCCTGGCCGCACAAGGGGCACTGGGCTCCTTCCACTTTCTGGACCTTATCCAGGCGTTCGCTCAGCTCTTTGCCTTTCTTTTCAATCCCGGAGTTTTCGGCCAACAGTTCCGAAAGGCGGGTCTGAAGTTTTTCGGCTTCCTCGCCAAGCGTTTCCTTCGCTTCCACGCGGCGCTCCAACAGCGCGATTTCCGTCTGCAGCTGCTTCTGTTGGGCCGCGCGATCGGCGTTTTGGGCGGCTTCGCGCTCCAGCTGCTGTTTTTCCTCTTCCAGGTGTTTCTGGTCGGCCAGCAGTTTCTGGCGTTCAAGCGCGATTTGGCTTTCAAGATCGCGTCGGCGGTTCTCAAACGGATGAAAACGCTCGGAGAGCGCGTCTTGCTTGGCGAGCTGTTTGCGCAAGTTTTCCAGCTGCTTAAATTCAGTTTCAACGCGCTCCGCGGAAGCCAGCTTACGTTTCAACTCTTCCAGCGCCGCTTCCTTATCTTCCAGCCGGCGTGTGAGCTCTGCCCGCGAAGCTTGCGCTTTGCGTTCCTGCGCCTCGTGCAAAGCCAACACCTGCCTGTGACTCGCCAGGTTTTGCTCCGCGGCGCGCTTTTGTTCCAGGGCGGATTGCGCCAGGCGGGTTTCCGCGGCGGCGTTTTTCAGCTCGGATTCGAGCCATTCCAGCTTCGCCTTGCGTGCTGGCTCTTCATCCAGCTCACCTTGAATCTCTTTCAGGCGGCTGTCCATAACACGCAAGTCGCCCTGACGGAGTTTGATCAGCTCAGCGGTGCGTTTGCGGTAATCTTCCCAGCTGTCCAACCCTAAGATGCTGCTGAGGATGCGTTTGCGGTCCGCGGGTTTTTGCGTGGCAAACATATCCGCTTTCCCCTGCAAAAAGAAAGAGGCGTTTATGAAGGTTTCATAATCCAAGCGCAAAGTGCGCTGAATTTTCGCGTTGGTCTCGCTTAGGGTGCGTTCGGTGAGCAGCTTCCAAGGAGCCGCGTCGTCGCTGGTTCGCATGAGGAATTCCACCTGGCTGCCCTTGCCGCGCGTGATGGACCGCGTGACCCGATAAATCTGGTGCTCATACGCGAATTCCAGGCTGACTTCCGCTTTTTGACAGGCGTGGTTGATGATTGCCTCGTCCCTGCGGCGCGCCTGCCCATACAGCGCGTAGGTTATCGCGTCCAGCAATGAGGATTTGCCCGCCCCATTCTGCCCGGAAACGCAAACCAGGTCCAGACCCGAAAAATCGATTTCTATCGGGTCGCGATACGAAATAAAACCTGAGAGAGAAAGCTTAATCGGTATCATCGCTATCGAACCCTAATACTTTATTTCCTTCCTCAATCGTTTTTGGGCTTGCCTGAGCGCCCAGGAGCTCTCTCCAGAAGTCGTTATCATATCTTCTGGAACGGATAGGGATTGGCATCGGCACGCCCCAACCCAACAAGAGTGCCTCTTCCTTGGCCTGCAGCTTGGAAAGCAGCCCGCGCAGCGCGCTCCTTCCGGGCAAGCCGGAGAGCACAGCGTTGATGTCATCCTCATCGCCCAGCGAGCCGGAGATTCGGGTGCCCAACTGCGACATGACCTCGTCGTAGATTTGGGACGGGCGCTGGTCTATGATGAGCAGGGTCACGTAGTATTTGCGCATTTCCCGGGCGATCGTACTGAAAATGGTCTGCGAAGCCATCTCGCGGTTGAGCAGTTTGTGGGCTTCTTCCACCACCACAACCAACGGGCGCGGTTCTTTTCCCTTCTCGGCATGGAAGTTTTCGGTGCTGTTTCCCCAATGGTCGCGAATTTTGCGGGTTATCAGATTGGTGACCAGCAGATAATCCAGCTCGGTGTTGCTCTTGCCAAAGGAGAGGATAACGTGTTTGCCGTGTTCCAGGTCCTCAATGATTTGTTCCAGCCCCCTGGTAGCTGGGTCCGCGATGAGATACGCAGACTTGCCCAGGCGCTGCAGCCTTTGGTGAAGGGCAAGGGCAGATTTTGGGTGCACGTTGCCGACGGCAGCCCAGGCTTCCACGCTGTTGGGCGCGGGCACGCTTTTGCCGTTTTCATCCTCTATGGTCGTACCGGTTTCCATGCTGAGGAATTCATGGAGCCAATCCTGTCCAAAATCCCGTTCCAGGGCTGAAAGCACGATGGGGGCGGTCTCATTCAGGTTCAGCGCCTGGCTGAGCAGCAGCACATCCTCGCTGGTAATATCCGACTGCGCGATTTCGAGGGAGAGGTCGGCGTTCAGTTTGCCAAAAGAGGTCCTTGCGCCCAACCCCGCCAGCCGAATCTTGGCGCCGAACTTGCCTTTGAGACCCGGGACTGCCGCGCCGGTATCCGAAGAGGTGCTGTCTGGTCCGTATTCATTGTGCATATCAAAAATCAAGGCGGAAGCCCGGTCGGCGTGGATGAGACCCGCCAGAATCATGCGCGCCAAAAAAGACTTCCCCGAGCCGGTGGTGCCAAAGATGCCGGAACTGCGCTTGACGAACTTGTCCAGGTTCAGGCAAACCGGGTGTCCCTGTTCGCGGGTATACCCGATGCGGAATATTTCCTGGTTGTTTTCCTCCCCGAAGATCTGGGCAATGTCCGCGGCATCCGCCAACAACACTGGCGAATGGTGGCTGGGGACGGTCTTGACCGTCACGGGCTGCGTTTCTTCCGGGTGCTGGTCCTTCCAAAGCCGGTATTCTTCCGTCCCAGGTTCCGGTCCGCGTTCCAGCATTAATACCGGCATCACCGCCAGGTTGGTAAAGAGGGTCTGCCCATGCAAAAGCTCCGCGAGATGGCGCGGCAGGCGTTCTTCGCTCTGTTCGTCGGCAAAGCGGGGATTGGTGGAACCCAATTGCAGGTCGGTGACCAATCCATAAAAGCGCCAGCCGCCGCTATCGATGACCACAAAAGAACCTTCCTGCACTTCCTGCGGCGGCACCGTCAGGCGCACTTGCAGGTTGGCTTCCAAGCCGCCGCCAACCACGTAACCAATCGGGTGGGGATTCGCGCGATTAATTGTGTCCATTTTCACCTCACTCCAACTCAGCCAGCGCGTTCAGCACGTTCATCAAACCCTCGTAGTCATCCCGCAGCAGAACGATTAACTCCTGGCAAGCCCCCGTGTACCAGTCCGCTCTGCCGTGCTGCGCGTGCGCCAGCCTGGCGTTCGCCAGGTGCGCGGTCAGGATTTCTTCCACCGGTTGGTCGTCCAGGCGCAGGATGTGTCTGAAATAGCCGTATCGGCCGGCGCTGGTGAAGCGCACCAGTTCTGCATCGTCGCACAGGTAAAGCGCGTCCAGGCTGAGCGGCGGGCGCGGAGGCAGTCGGTGAAATATCTTTCCGTCCTGTCCGAATCCGACGCAAAGCACGCTGATTTCTACTGGCAGGTTGCGGTTGTGACGATTATCCTCGGTGTACTCCGTTGGAATGCTGATGCCGGATACAAGCTGGCGCACCAGGCTGTCATCATTAATGATGATATTGCCAATCAACCCGTAAATTTCAAGCCCTTCTTCCAGGCGCACTTTACATAGAGCCCCCAAAGCTGGCGCGATGAGTTCTTTGGTGCGGCAGCCCGCCACAAAGGCGCGGTTGTCGGCGCGCAGCAGTTTTCCAATTAATATCTTTGTTTCGCCGCTCATCTCTCCCTCACTTTTTTGTCAGACCTTTATTCCAGTCTTTGTTGGACCGTTTGCCTGCCCGCGCGCCGGCTTGCTCCAACTCGCGCACCAGCATGGCTTCCACCTGTTCGTGCTCGGGCATGGTGATGACCGCCAGTTCATGCGCGCGGTGCAGCGCGTAGGGGTATGGATGGGTATCCAAAACCATGGCTTCGTGATAAATCACGCTGTGTAACACGTCGATCAGCTGCGGGCGTTCGCTGACCCAGCCGGGGAATTCCACCCGCGCCAGAATCGGCTGCCCGGGGCTGCCCACATTCAGGTAAAAGAAGTGCACGTTCAGACTGCCTTTCCCTTCGCCTTTGGCGACTGATTCAAAAACCGCCGAACGCTCAGCCGCGCCGAGTAATTCCTCCAGAAGTTCCGCGTCGCTGATTCCGCGGATTTCGCGCTTGGTATCGTCATAAGCTCCAAGCTCCGCGTCGGGGGTTTGCATAATGCTGAGCATGCGGCTGATGAGCTCGGAGCCCGGCTTGTCGATATATCCCGCGCTGAGCACGCCGCGCGCTTCCAGGTGGGCATGGATTTCGCGCACTTCATTTAGCTGCTCCGCCCGCTCTCGGCGGGTGGTCACGTTCTCATACACATCCAGAGGTCCGTCGGTGAGCGTGATAATAGGTTCTCGGTCAGAAATCGCGGCTTCGAACAAAACGCGCCTTTCTGCCAGGTCCCGCAAGAGCGAAACGTCTTCTTCGCCAATCAGGTGACCTTCGGAGGTGAACAGGTTTTCGTGTTCCAGGAGGGTGCTCAGGACGTTTATTTCCGGGGCGAGGCCCGAGCCGCGCATGATTTTTATCATGCCAATATTCAGGACGCAAAACTGCACCGGCCTGTGGCGGTTTGGCACAATCTGTGAACCGTCGGCGGCAATCAGCGTGTACGCGGCCGGCAGGGCGGGCAGGGCTTTGCGCGTCAGCAGCGCTTCCGCGACCGGTTTGGCGCAGTATAGATTCTTCAAAAGCGCTTGTGCCCGGGATATCTTTTCCCGCACAGCTTCCAGTTCCAGCGCCGGGTCCAGGAACATCTGCCAGAGCTTCTCTTTGCGGGCCGCCAGCTGCTCCTGGAATCCCTTTTCTTTTCTGGCATATGCCGGCAGACTCTGTTCAATCTGAGGATAATTAACGGGCATGTCTCTCTTTCTGAAAGGTTATGAAAAGAACCCCTTTTTTATTATATCCAATCTCCACCTTTTTCCGGGAGCTTTTTGAAAAGTTTTTCCGGGTTTTGGGAACATTCCACTCCCTTAATGCGTCCATATCTCAGTGAACACTAAGGAGTTAACTATGAAAACCAAACTTTCGATTTTTTCCATCGTCGTCCTTCTCATCGCGGCGTTGACATTAAGCGGATGCGCTCTGTTCCAGCCGCAGCAGCAAGCCACAGCCCCCGCAAACCTTCGCACGCTCAGTGTCAGCGGCAGCGGGAACGTGGTGCTGGTTCCCGACATCGCCTACATCAATATCGGCGTGCACAGCGAAGCCCCGGATGTCAGCTCTTCCCTGAGCATCAACAATGCCCAGGCAACCGCCATCTCCAACGCTCTCCAGGCGGAAGGCGTGGACGCGAAGGATATCCAGACGGCAAATTTCAATGTGTATCCCTCCCAGCATTACGATAACATGGGTCAGGTTACCGGCACTTACTACGTGGTGGATAATACCGTCTACGTTACCGTGCGCAATCTGAGCAAACTTCCCAAACTGTTGGACGTCGCGATCAGCTCGGGCGCCAACAGCATCTATGGGATAAATTTTGATATCGCAGACCGCGAAAGCGCGTTGGCTAAGGCGCGGGACCTGGCGATCCATGACGCCCAGGCAAAAGCCCAGTCCGTGGCTGGCGTCGCCGGGGTCTCCCTTGGCGAGCTTCAATCCATCAGCGCCGTAAATTCCAGCTTCGTGCAGCCTTACAGCGCTTCTGGAATGGGCGGCGGCGGAGCTGCCGGCCTGGAAACCTCCGTTCCGGTTTCCGCTGGCCAGATAGTCGTCACTTACGAAGTCAACCTGACTTACGCAATCAAATAAGCCTGCTGCGTCCCAATCAGCAGAACAAACAGCCCCCGAAAGCAGGCTTTCGGGGGCAATTTTTTAGGCCGCGCTGTGATAAAATACCCGGGGACTTATTATTATCCAAAAGGTGGAAAGAATGAAGGTATCTGAGATAAAGGTGCGGGATTACCGGAAAAACCTCTATCCTGTGGAGGATTTTATTATCCAGCGTTGGTCCGCCCGGGCAATGAGCGGGGAAGCTCTCCCTCAGGAGGAACTGCTGCGTCTGTTTGAAGCCGCGCGTTGGGCGCCTTCCTCCGGGAATTTTCAGGAATGGTTCTTTCTGTACGCCCACCGGGGGACCGAACAATTTGACGGATTCTTTTCGCTGCTGGACATCTGGAACCAGGAATGGTGCGCGCGCGCCAGCGTACTTTTGGTCGTGCTCTCCAATAGAATCTCGTCAAAAGGCAAAGAAATCAGCACGCACGCCTTTGACACCGGCATGGCGTTTGAAAACCTCGCCCTGCAAGGCACCGCGATGGGTCTGGTCGTGCATCCCATGGCTGGGTTTAACTACGAACGCGCCCGCGCGGAGCTGCGCATCCCCGATGCGTACAGCATCCACTGCATGGCTGCCGTCGGCTATCCCGGCGAAATCAACCAGCTTTCGGAATACAACCAAAATCGCGAATACCCGAACCAACGTAAGGACCTGAAAGAGAGCTTTCAGGAAGGCGGCTTTCCGCCAGTTTCCAATTGATAAGGAGAAACCATGTCCATTCACCCACTCGCAGGAAAACCCGCCCCGCTTGAAGCGCTTGTCAATATCCCGCGCCTGATATCCGCCTATTACACCCTGCACCCGGACCCGCAAAACGCGGCCCAGGCAGTGGCATTTGGCACCAGCGGGCACCGCGGAACCTCGCTGAACGGCAGCTTTAATGAAGACCACGTGCTTGCCATCAGCCAGGCGATTTATGAATACCGCAAACAGGCCGGCATTAATGGGCCCCTCTTCATGGGGATGGACACGCACGCGCTTTCCGAGCCGGCGCTCTACAGCGCAATTGAGGTGTTTGCCGGCAACAACATGGAAATCATGATTCACGCCCAGATGCGCTACACGCCCACGCCGGTAATCTCACACGCCATCCTGACCTACAATGCCGGCAGGCAAAGCGGCCTGGCGGATGGGGTGGTTATATCGCCCTCGCATAACCCGCCCGATGACGGCGGCTTCAAATACAACCCGCCGAACGGCGGCCCCGCGGATACAGACACCACCAAGTGGATTCAGAACCGCGCCAACGAAATCATCCGCGGCGGGCTGAAAGATGTGAAACGTCTCGGGCTCGCGAAAGCGCTCCAGGCTGATACAACCCATCAGATTGACCTGATCACCCCCTACGTGAACGACCTGGACAGCGTCGTGAATATGAAAGCACTGGCAGCTTCCGGTATTCATATCGGCGTAGACCCGCTGGGAGGCTCGGGTATCGGGTATTGGGAGCCAATCGCGGAAAAATACGGTTTGAACATTGAGGTTGTCAACAAACGCGTGGACCCCACTTTCTCGTTTATGACCCTGGATAAGGATGGGAAAATCCGGATGGATTGTTCCAGCCCCTACGCGATGGCGAATCTCGTGACGCTGAAAGATAAATTTGACATCGCCTTCGGCAACGACGTTGATTTTGACCGCCACGGCATCGTTACCCCCAGCGTTGGGCTGATGAACCCCAACCACTACCTGGCGGTTGCCATCTGGTATATCTTCCAGCACCGCCCGGATTGGTCCCGCGATGCGGCAATCGGTAAGACCCTGGTTTCCAGCTCCATTATTGATAAAGTGGCCGTCAAGATTGGAAGGCGGTTGTGCGAAGTGCCGGTCGGCTTCAAATGGTTTGTGCCTGGCTTGTTGGATGGAAGCGTTGGCTTTGGCGGGGAAGAAAGCGCCGGAGCCTCGTTCCTCCGTAAAAACGGCGCGACCTGGACCACCGACAAAGATGGCATCATCCTCGACTTGCTCGCCGCTGAAATTTTGGCAGTGACCGGCAAAGACCCCGGCTCGCACTACCAGGCGTTGGAGGCAGAGCTAGGCAAAAGCTGGTACGCGCGCATGGATGCTCCCACCGGGGCCTGCGAGAAAGCCGTTCTGGCGGCGCTTTCGCCGGAAATGGTTAAAGCGGACAAACTCGCGGGCGACCCAATTATCGCCAAGCTTACCAAAGCGCCCTGCAACAACGCCCCGATTGGCGGGTTGAAAGTGAGCACGGAATTTGGTTGGTTTGCCGCCCGCCCTTCGGGCACAGAAGATATTTACAAGATTTACGCGGAAAGCCTGAAAGGCGCGGAGCACCTCGCGCGCATCCAATCCGAAGCCCGCGAAATTGTGGATGCCGCCCTCGCCGGGTAACCTTATGGGCGGCGGCCGATGAACCCCGCCGGCTTGATGGAAGCAGCATCGGAAACCCAATTCTTATGAAGTCCGCCGCGCCGCTTCCGCGGCGCGGTGCAATGCGTCATCAATTCGCAGAAGTCAAAATCAAGGGGGTAAGAAAACAGATCTCCAAGAGGGGCTGCCGCGTCTTTTCCTGCGTTTTCGTTTATAAGTGACACTTTCGCTCACGGCGCGCAGAGACAGGGCGGCTTGCCAAACCCGGTTGCTTGGAAAAATCTTACCCGCGCGCAGGCCCGGGGCTTCATCAATCAGGAAAAAAGCTGAGCCAAATAATACCCGAGCATGACCGCCCAGATCCAGGTATCCACGCGATCCAAAATGCCGCCGTGCCCCGGGATTAACGTGCCGCTGTCTTTTACCCCGGCAATCCGCTTGAGCATGCTCACAAAGAGGTCTCCAAATGGAGCCAAAACGCCGATAACCAGCCCCAAAACCGCGCCTTCCCAGACCGCGAGTTCCGGCATAACCGGCTTCAGGACCCAGCCAAATAATGCGCCGAACCCAACCCCGAACAGGACCCCGCCCGCGTAGCCTTCCCAGCTTTTGCGCGGGCTGAGGCGGGGAAACATTTTATGTTTACCAAATTTCAAGCCAATCGCATACGCCCCCAGGTCCACCAACATCACCAGGCCAAGGCTGAGCATGGTCCACCAGGCGCCGTTCGGGAGCGCTCGCAGGGAGAAAAAATAACCGCCGAGCCAACCGAGATAAAGAATGCCGGAAATATGCAGCGCGAAAGTGAGTACCGCCTGCGCGTCTTGCTTCTCAAAGCGATTCAGGCTCAGGATGGCTGAAGCTGTCAGGACTGCCACCAGCATCAGGTCCATACCCGCGAAGCCGAAAAACAGCCGCAGCAAGAGCAGCGCCAACACGCCGCCCAACATAAGCGGATATGAGACAAAATAACCCATGGTCTTCAACAGGCGGCAGTATTCCCAGGCGCCAACCCCCAGAGCGGTCAGGATGAGAATCGCGTAAACAGTGCCGCCCAGATATGAGACGACAAGCATGAGCGGCACAAACACCAAAGCGGATTTGAAGCGAATCCAGAACATTACTTGGAGCTCAAACCTCCGAATCGCCGGTCTCTGCGGCTGTATTCACGCAGCATCTCCTTAAATACTTCTTCATTGAAATCCGGCCAATAGGTGGTCGGGAAAACCCACTCGGAATAGGCGCTTTGCCACATCAGGAAGTTGCTCGTGCGCATCTCACCGCTCGTGCGGATAATCAAATCCGGGTCGGGGATGCCAGCGGTGAACAGGTTGCGTCCAATCAGAGCCTCGGTCACCTCATCGGGTCTGGCGCCGGAGGAGATTATTTTTCGCACTGCGCTAACAATCTCATCCCTGCCGCCATAGTTAAAAGCCAACTGCACGGTAATCTTGCGGTTGTTTTTTGTCAGGTTCACCGCGTATTCAATTTTATCCACCAGGGAAGGGCGCAAGCGGTCCAGATGCCCGATATGCAGGATGCGCACGCCTTCTTCATGGAGCGGGACGGTTTCCCTGTCAATAAATTCAGACAGCAAATCCATAATGCCAAAAACTTCATCCTTCGGGCGGTTCCAGTTTTCGGTGGAAAACGCGTAGAAGCTGAGGTATTTTATGCCAAATTTGATGCCGGCGGTGATCACCCCGCGCAGGTTCTCCACGCCAGCCCGATGCCCGGCCAGGCGGGGCAGGCCCTGAGCGTTGGCCCATCTGCCGTTCCCATCCATAATTAAACCCACGTGAGTGGGTATTTTAAGTGTTTCTTCTTTGGAGTCCATTGGTTCAGACCTCGAGGATTTCCTTTTCTTTTCGGGCGCCGACTTCGTCAATCTTTTCGACCATTCCGGCGGTAAGTTCTTTCAGGTCATCTTCAGCGCCGGTCAATTCATCCTCTGAGATGAGTTTTTCTTTTTCGAAGTCCTTCAGGTCTTTTATCACGTCCCGGCGCACGTTGCGCACCGCAACTTTACAGTCTTCGAGGCGCGAATTTACCACCCGCAGCAAATCCCGCCGGCGTTCTTCCGTCAGGGGGGGCAGGTTCAGACGGATGGATTTGCCGTCGTTATTGGGCGTGAGACCGAGCTCGGAAGCAAGGATAGCCCGCTCAATATTCTTAAGAGTAGAGGCATCGAAGGGGCGGATCAACAGCTGCCTGGGTTCGGGCACGCTGATGGTCGCCATTTGGATTAATGGGAGTGTCGCGCCGTAGTATTCCACCGGCAGCTTTTCAATCAGGGCGGGGGAAGCCCTGCCGGTACGGATCCCGGTCAGGTCTTCTTCCAACACATCCACAGCGGCTTGCATGCGCTGCTCCGCATCTTTCAACAGTTCTTTGACCATCATTGCCTCCTCAGAAAAACCTCAAAGTGTAAGGATACCTTAAAAAAGGGAAAAATAACAGCCCGCCGACGTTTTACAGTGCTCCCGGGCCCGCGCTGAGAATCAAGCAAGCGACCGGACGCTGCACCCCTGCGGGTGTTCGAATCGGCTTAGAGAGGAATAAAATCAAAAAGGCGGGCGACCGGACGCTGCACCCCCCGTGGGTGTTCGAATCGGCTAAGAGAGGAATAAAATTAAAAAAGCGGGCGACCGGACGCTGCACCCCCTGTGGGTGTTCGAACCGGCTGGATTGTTAATTCGTTAAACTTAATAACAAAAAAGCGGGCGACCGGACGCTGCACCCCCTGTGGGTGTTCGAACCGGCTGGATTGTTAATTCGTTAAACTTAAATTCAAAAAGCGGGCGACCGGACGCTGCACCCCCTGCGGGTGTTCGAACCGGCTAAGAGAGGAATTAAAACAAAAAAGCGGGCGACCGGACGCTGCACCCCCTGCGGGTGTTCGAACCGGCTGGACTGTTAATTCGTTAAACTTAAATCAAAAAAGCGGGCGACCGGACGCTGCACCCCCTGCGGGTGTTCGAACCGGCTGGACTGTTAATTCGGTAAACTTAAATCAAAAAAGCGGGCGACCGGATTCGAACCGGCGAATGTTAGCTTGGAAGGCTAATGCCTTACCACTTGGCGACGCCCGCGTGCAATCTATTTTATGCAATTCGGAGCCCGGCGTCAATGCCAACGCTTCTATCGTTTCAACTGCTCCAACAACAGCTCACGCGTACGCTTGGGGTCGGCTTTCCCACCCGTGCGGCGCATCACCTGACCCACAAACCATCCAAGCAGGCTTTCTTTCCCGGCTCTAAAGCTCTCCACCTCAGCCGCAGACTCAGCCAAAACTGCCGCAATCTGTGAGCTTAAGGCCTCCTCATCCGCGATTAATCCCAATCCTTCACGTTCCACGATTTCCGCGGGCTTTCCGCCGCCAGCCTCCACCTTACCCAGCAGGCTCTTGCCCGTGGCCAGGTTTATCTTACCGTCCTCCACCATCCGGATAATCTCTGCCAGGTCTGCCGGGCGCAGACGCAGCTGGGCGGCGCTCTTGCCCGTGTCGTTCATCAGTCGGCTGAGGTCATTCATCATCCAATTGGAAACCACTTTCGCCGCTCCGCCGCACAGCCGCACGCTTTCCTCATAGTAATCCGAAAGGCTGCGTTCGCTGGTGAGGATATCCGCGTCATATCCTGAAAGCTGGTAATCCCGGATAAAGCGCGCTCGGCGTGCCAGGGGCAGCTCGGGCAGGCTCTCAAGCACCCGCGCGATTTCCTCCGCGGATAGCCTCACTGGCAACAAGTCCGGCTCGCGAAAGTAACGATAGTCGGCTTCGCTTTCTTTTGAGCGCATCTTTCTCAAGGTGCCTGTGTCGGCATCCCAGTCCAGGGTATACGATTGGATGCGCCGGCCGGCTTCCACGGCTTCAATCTGGCGTTTGGCTTCTTCCATAATCGCCTGGCGTACCGCGTCGATGGAGTTGACGTTCTTGATTTCCGTTTTGGTGTTCAGCACCGTGCTGCCGGCTTCGCGGATGGAGACGTTCGCGTCACAGCGCAGATGACCGCGCTCCATATCCGCCTCCGAAACGCCAATCCAGCGCAAAAGCTGGCGCAGTTGGGTCAGGTATTGGGCGGCTTCCTCCCCGGAACGCAAATCGGGCTCGGTGACCATTTCTATCAGCGGCACGCCGCAGCGGTTAAAGTCCACCAGGCGTTCACCCTGCTCAATCTTGGTTTTACCGGCGTCTTCTTCCAAGTGGAGTTTGTGGATGCGCACGCGCCGGCTGCTTCCATCCGGCATTTGCAAATCCATATATCCGCCTTTGCCAATCGGCTCGTCAAACTGGGTGATCTGGTAGCCTTTGGGCAGGTCGGGGTAGAAATAGTTTTTGCGGTCAAAGTAAGAGACCGGGTTAATTTCCGCGTGCATCGCGGCAGCCAACAGCGCGCCTTTTTGCACGGCTTCGGCGTTCAACACAGGCAGCACGCCGGGCAAGCCGCTGCACACCGGGCAGATATTGGTGTTTGGCTCCGCGCCCCAGGAATCGGCTTTGCAGGCGCAGAAAATCTTGCTGGTGGTGTTGAGTTGGATATGCGTTTCCAGGCCGATGACGACTTCGTATTTTTTCATGCCTTCACCTCGCTGCCGCGCAAAGCCTGCGGGATAACCCCACGCCATTCCGCGTTCTGAGTCGCCTGCTCGTAGGCGTGAGCCGCCCTCAGGATTAAGTCCTCGCGAAAGTCCATGCCAAAAAACTGCACGCCGATGGGCAGCCCCAGCGGGTCCAGCCCAGCCGGGATGCTGACCGCGGGGATGCCGGCGTGGTTGCCAGCCACGGTCATTTGATCGGAATACTGCATCAAGACCGAGTCTCCCAGAACGGCTTTGCGGAGGAAGGCGGTGGTAGGTGTGGTGGGGGTGAGCAGCGCGTCCAACCGGTAAGCTCCGCGCGGGTCAAAAGCCTTCTCAAAGTCCGACCGGATCATGGAACGCACGCGTAAGGCTTTCTGGTAATACTGGGCGCTGTGTTGGGCGGCGCTCACGTACATGCCCATCAGGATGCGCAGTTTGGGCTGTAAGCCAAAGCCCTCAGCGCGCGTGGCGCGATAAAGCTCGCTCAGCCCGCGCACGTGCGCGGCAGTGCGGTAGCCGTACTTGACGCCGTCGAAGCGGTGCAGGTTGGAGGCTGCTTCCACGCGGGAGATGACAAAATAAGCAGGGATGCCGTGCCGGGCGTTGGGCATTGGGACGTCCTCCACAATCTCCGCGCCCAGCCGTGCCAACACTTCGGCCGCGTCGCGCACGGCGCTGTTCATCTCTGGTTGGATAGCCTGGATGCTCATTTCGCCGGTGAGCGTATCCGGGTAGGTGATGTGGTCGTAATCGCGTGAAAGCCCGATGCGCATCCCGCGCACGCCTTCCTGCAGCGCCGCGAGGTAATCCGGCACCGGAGCCAACGCGCTGGTGCTGTCTTTGGGATCCATGCCAGCCAAAACCTGCAGCATCAGCGCCGCGTCCGCCGCGTCCCGCGCCAGCGGGCCGGGGCAGTCCAGCGAGGAACCAAAAGCGATCAGGCCATAGCGGGAGGTGCGCCCGTAGGTGGGTTTAAGCCCGACCACGCCGCAAAACGCCGCGGGCTGCCGGATGGAACCGCCGGTATCCGTGCCGAGCGAAAGCGAAACCTCGCGCGCGGCGACGGATGCGGCCGAGCCGCCGGAGGAACCGCCCGTGACACGTTGGGTGTTCCAGGGATTGTTGGGGTGCGGCTGGAAAGCGCTGGATTCGCTGGAGGAGCCGTAGGTAAATTCGTCCAGGTTGACCTTGCCGATAATCAGCGCGCCGGCCTTCTCCAGACGTTCCACTGTGGTAGCAGTATAAGGCGGGCGGAAGTTATATAGGATGCGCGAGGCAGCTGTGGTAGTGGTGCCTTCCACGCAAAAGATGTCTTTGACGGAAACTGGCACACCAGCCAGGGGGCCCGGATCTTCGCCGCGCTGCACAAGGGCTTGCACCTGTTCGGCTTGCCGGCGGGCGCGCTGCGCGGTGACTTCGATGAAGGCGTGCACCTTATCTTCCTCAGCAGGGTTCAAGCGCTCGTGTCGCAGGCTGCCCGGGGCGCCGTCCACGGTTTGAATCTGACGCAGGTGGTCTTCCAGCACATCCAGCGCGGAAAGTTCCCCCGCGCGCACTTTTTGGGCAATCTGGCGGGCGCTGAGGTGGATGCTGTTCATTCGCTCACCTCACCGCGCGAGAAATCCGGAACGCGGAAGTACCCACCTTCGCTGTCGGGCGCCTGTTTTAGGATTTCAGCTGGGTTTGGAAACGGAATCCACGCGTCGGGGCGCGGAGCGCTGCCCCGGCATTCCAGGCCGTGCAGACTGGGCTGCACGCCCTCCGCCAGTTGAATTTCGCTCAGTTCCTGCACCGCGGCCAGCTGGTGGTTCAACTCGGTGCGCAGGTATTCGCTCTCTTCAGGCGTGAGCTCCAAGGCGGCCAGCGTGACCAATTTGGCAAACAATTCCGGCGTGATGCTGTCGGGCTTCATAAGCACTTCCTTCTTTCGTTACGTTACGCGTTATTATAGCAAGTTTCCGAGCGCGACGAGCGTACCGGGCGGACCTGTTTGTTATCCAAACACCCTGACAGGTGCAGGCCGCAGTGAAAGATCTGGTTTTTCCCGCACTGAGATTCTCCGCTTCGTTCAGAGTGACAATCGCCACATCACCGCGGATGCTATAATCTGGGCATATGGAGAATAACTCAGCTCCAGAACTCACGCTGATACGAAATGACCGCCGCGAGCTGCGTGCCCGGGGAATGGAAAATTGGCTGTTCTCGGGCGGCCTTTTGCTCTATCTGCTCACGCGCTTCATCCAGCTGGACAAATTCCCAATTTTTTTCTTCACCGACGAAGCCGTGCAAACCATGTCCGCGGTGGACCTCATCGCGCGTGGGATGCGGGACAGCCTGGGCCGCCTTTTCCCGGTCTACTTTGAGAACGGCGGGCAGTATAACCTCAGCCTGTCCGTGTACTTGCAGCTGCTGCCAGCGCTTTTGCCGCGTTCCATTTGGCTTACGCGCGGAATTTGCGCGCTCGTGACACTTGCCGTTCCACTCAGCCTGGGCCTGGCTTTGCGGGATTACTTCAGAGCGCGCGCCTGGTGGCTGGCGCCTGTGTTCATCGCGGCAGTGCCCGCCTGGTTCCTCCATTCCCGCACCGCCTTCGAAACCAGCCTGGGCGCGTCCATGTTCAGCCTGTTCCTGTTTTTTTATCTCGGATATCGATTGAAAAACCGCCGGCTGCTGCCTCTCGCGCTCATTTTTGGGGCGCTGGCGTTCTATGCCTACAGCCCGCTGCAGCTGGTGGTCGTGCTCACGGGTCTTGGTCTGCTTATTGCGGATTGGCGCTACCACCTGCGGGATAAACGCAGGCTGCTGGCCGGGTTTCTCACCCTCGCGCTTGCCGCCCTGCCCTACGCGCTTTTTCAGCTCAGCCATCCAGGAGCGCTGACCCAGCACCTGAACCAGCTGCAGTCTTACTGGCTTTCGGATGCCTCTGTAACCGTCAAACTTGGGATGTATCTGCGCAATTATCTGCGCGGGCTGGATCCGCGCTATTGGTTCTTCCCCAATGAGACTGACCTGATCCGGCACCAGATGAAGGGCATGGGGCATTTTCCGCTGCTCAGCCTGCCGCTTGTGCTGCTGGGTCTGGCGGATGCCGCGCGTGGCGCGCGCCAACCCGAAAAGCGGGCAGTCCTCATCGCGCTGCTGGCTGCCCCCGCTGGCGCCGCCTTGGTCGGGCCGGCTGTCACGCGCCTGCTGGTGATGATTGTGCCGCTCAGTTACCTGGCGCTGCTTGGCACGGAACACCTCCTCGCCTGGCTTCGCCCCGCCCGAGACCTGCACAAGCTGTATTTGCCTGTTTTCTACGGGTTCTGGGCGCTCTCCAGCCTGTTCATCACCTGGGACGCCTTGCGGAACGGACCCACCTGGTTTGAGAATTACGGCATGTACGGGCTGCAGTGGGGCGGCAAAACGCTCTTTGATGAAGTGGATGAATTCCGACGCGAGAACCCGGGGAAGGAGATTTTTCTCAGCCCGAATTGGGCCAACGGAACCGATGTCATCGCGCGCTATTTTCTGGGGGATCCGCTGCCCATCACAGTGGGAGATATCACGCCCTACACCCTCTATCAGCTGCCCCTGGACAAAAACAAAGTGTTTGTGATGACCCCGGAAGAGTTCGACTGGGTTCCCAAGACCGGCAAATTTACCGATGTGGAAGTTTTGCGGGTGCTTCCCTACCCCAACGGGCAGCCGGGTTTCTACTTCGTCAGCCTGCGCTATATAGACGGAATCGCTGACATCTTCGCGAGGGAACAAGCGGAACGGCGCCAACCCAAAAACGCCGTCTTGGAGTTGTTTGGGCAGCAGGTGCGGGCGCAGTACTCACCGCTGGATATCAACGATATCTACCAGGCGTTTGACGGCAGCCCTGCCACGCTCATCCGCAGCTTCGAAGCCAACCCGCTGGTCATCACCCTGGAGTTCCCGCAGGCGGTCAGCCTCAGCCGGGTTTCGGCGCTGGTGGGCAACGCCGCCAGCCGGCTGGAAATTGAGCTGAACCTCGCTGACGGCGGAGAGCCACTGCGCTTCAGCGCCGAGACCCCTGGTTTCGCGCGGGTAAGCCCGCTCAGCATCGCGTTTGAGGCGCCTATGAGCGTGAAGACGCTCAAGGTCTCACTGCTGAGCGTGAATGAAGGCGAGCCCGCGCACGTGCATTTATGGGAATTGATATTAGAATGAGCTCTGTGAATATTCGGACCGAACCGGGATCCGCCCAAGGGCGGCGTGAAGCCGGGGAATCGCGAGCGCCGTCCGTGAGCACAGCCGGCGGCTGCTCCGAAAACACGAACAGGGGCGGGAAACCCCACGAGGAGTTTTTATGGGCGCCAAGCTAACCCCCAAAGTCATCCTGGAAGGCACGCGGTTGACCTTCAAGACCGAGATAGCTTTCCGGCTGAATGAGCACCCGCGCTTCGTCGGCGAACGCAAGTACCGCTATCACTCGCCGCTTATCTCGGCGGAATGGTGCGCCTTTACCAATTATCCCTGGGGGCGGGGTCTGATTAACTACCAACCCGAAGAAGAGGCCCTGGCGCTCGAGACTTACCAAACCTGGGCGCGGTTGTTTGAGCTGCAGCGCTATTATTCCTGGGTGGTAGACCGCTTTCACCTTTCCACGCAAGCCTATCAGCTGCAAACCTACGGCAAATGCCCGGACTTTGACTGGCTGGAAGACCGGCTGCTGCCGCTGAACTTCCGCCTGATTTTTCTCACGCGCAGCCCGGACTCCTTCGCGCGGGCACGCGAAGAACGGCTGAAGGTCTCCGGCAATCCGCGTCAGTATGACGACCTGGAGCTCTTTACGCACGAGCAGGAACTGCTCCAAAAGCTGGTTTCGCAAAGCCGGCTGCCCTGCCTGTGGGTGGACATCTCCGATAACCAATTGGACGCGGCGGTTGAGCGCGTGGTGGCTTGGATGGAAACAACCGGTGGTTTAAGTATGCCTGATTGAACGCCGTATGAGAGGTTAGCGGATGAAAGAACACGTCAGAAATTCGGTCAAAGCCGTGATTATCACGGATGGAAAAATCCTGCTGCTGCAAAAAAGGGACGGAAACAGCCTGTATTCTGTACTGCCCGGCGGCGGACAGAAAACGGGCGAACCGCTCCCCGAAGCGCTGCGGCGCGAATGCCTGGAGGAAATTAACGCGCGGGTCGTTGTGGGAGAACTGCTCTTCGTGCGCGATTACATCAGCGGCAACCACGAATTCGCGGAAAGCTCCGCGCACGCGCACCAGGTTGAATTCCTGTTTGCCTGCCAGCTTTCGGACGATTATCAGCCTTGCAGCGGACCCACTCCGGACCGCGGGCAGCAGCAGGTGTTGTGGGTGCCGCTAAGCGCCCTGGAGCAGGCAAACTTTTACCCCCGCGCGGTGGTGCCGTATCTGCGCCAACCCAAAGCGGCAGGCCATCCGGTTTATCTGGGGGACGTCAACTGAAATGACGCCTGCTGGTCAGGCTTGCACAGCGCGAGCCTCCAACCTCCCCGAAGGTATAATCATAAAGACGGTCTTTTATGCCGCGCTCGCAAGGAGATAATTATGCGCCAGACCCTGCTTAGCAACGACCAAATGCTGCACCTGCAGCGGGAAAAGGAAGTGCTGAACGAAGCTTTCAGCCGCCTTTCCGCGTTTGACCTGTCTCAGGACAGCCTGGACGCGCTGGAAAAAGCCGCGCGCCAGTTGGACGAACTCTTTCTGATTGTGGTAGTGGGCGAGTTTAATTCCGGGAAAAGCGCGTTGATTAACGCCCTGTTGGGCGAACGCGTGCTGAAAGAAGGCGTGACGCCAACCACAGCCCGCGTGACGCTGGTGCGCTGGGGTGAGAAGCCCGGGGAACAAATCGTGGACGAGGGGTTCGCCATTTTTACCTACCCGCTGGAGATGCTCAAAGAGTTGAATATCGTCGATTCGCCTGGGACGAATGCCATCATCCGCCAGCACGAAATCCTGACCAGCGAATACGTGCCGCGCAGCGACCTGGTGCTGTTTACCACCTCCTCGGACCGCCCGCTGACTGAGAGCGAACGGCTTTTCCTGGAGAGGATTCTCTCCTGGGGCAAAAAGATTGTGCTGGTGGTAAACAAAGCCGACATCCTGGAGAACCAGGAAGCGGTGGAGGAAGTGCGCGCGTTTGTTTCCAAAAACACCGCCGGCATTCTCGGCTCGGAACCAGAGCTGTTTGTTGTCTCTGCCAAATTGGGTCAAAAAGCGCTGCGGGCAGACACCCCGGAACAAAAAGCAGCCTTGCGCGCGGAAAGCGGCTTGGACGCTCTGGAAACATACATCACCGAAACGCTGGACGACCGCGCCAGGTTGGAATTGAAGCTGAACAGCCCGCTGGGCGTGGCGGAGAACGTCTTGCGCCAGGCTCAGGCGCTAAACCGCGAGCAAGCCAAAGAACTGGAAGCCGACAGCCAATTGGTCTCAGACCTGGAAGGCATGCTGGGCGGATACGAAAAGGCCCTGCATTCCGAAACAGCCCCGCGCCTGGCTGAGGTGGAGAATGTTTTGCAGCGCTTTGAAATGCGCGGACAGGAGTTCTTTGACAGCACGCTGCGCCTGGCGAACATCGCCAACCTGACCAAGAGCGACAAAATAAAAACAAGGTTTGAGCAGGAAGTTTTGGCAGAAGTTCCCCAGGAAATTGACGAAAAGGTGCGCGTCATGATTGACTGGCTGGTGGATAAGGACCTGAATATTTGGTACCAGGTGGTGGCCGCGCTGGAACGCCGGCAGGCGGCTGCCCGCGCGAATCTGGATGGTTCACACCTGAGCGCGCAAGCGGAACGCCGCCAACACCTGATGGAAAGCGTCGGACAGACCATCCGCGGCATCGTGAACACATACGACCGCCAAAAAGAAGCCGAGGAACTGAGCGCGTTCGTGGAAGGCGCCGTCGCTCAGACCGCTCTGTTTGAAGTGGGCGCGGTGGGTTTGGGCGCGCTCGTCGCCACGGCGCTGTTTTCTTCCGCGATGGATGTGACCGGCATTGTGGCGGCAGGCACGCTGGCAATTTTGGGCTTGTTCGTAATTCCATACAAGCGCAAACAGGTCAAGCAGAACTTTAAGGATAAGATGGATGAACTGCGTGAAAACCTGATGAACACCCTCTCCGCCACCTTCCGCCGCGAATCCGATTTGGCAATCCAGCGGCTGAACGATAAAATATCCCCCTACACCGCGGAAGTGCGCGCAGACCAGGAAAAAATCAGTTCCGACGCGCGCGGTCTTTCCGGGCTGGAATCACTCTTGAAGGAGACGCGGGACGCTGTCAAAAAGGTCCTCTAAACCGGAATTATGGGTATGACATTTAAATTAAAAACTCTGACACTCAGCCTGCTCATCAGCGCGCTGCTGCTTGGCGCTTGTGCTGCCGCCAACCCCGCGGAGCAATCCATAAGCACACCTCAGCTGCCGCCAACAGAAATTACTTTGGACTTACAGAATAAGGGCTCTGTTTTCAAAGTTCTGCAGGGTGGTTACAGCTTTGAAGCTCCGTTTGGCAGCGATGTGAGCATAAGCGCTTCGGGGGCGCTCATCAGCGCGCTCGATTCCTCTTTGTTGTTTTCGCTGAACGGCATTAACAAAATGTCCAACGAAAAATCGGACAAAGATATTTTGGACACCTTGCTTAGCTCCCTTTTCAGCGGAGAGAAGAGCAGTTACAAGCAATCCCAACTGATGAGCTCCGCGGTAGAAGGCTACGAAGGGGCGGCATATGATTTCACCGGTAAGTTTCTTGGTTCGCCGGTGGAAGGCAGGGCATTGGTAATAAAACCGGACGCCAGACGCTATATTTCCATCGTTGGGATGGCGCTGGTGGGAGAAAACCCGGAGCTGTGGACAAGCACAGGCAAAGACGCGTTTAATTATCTGCTCACCAGGTATCAGATATTGAGCATGGAGGAACTGGCAAGCGCGGAGCTTTGCCCCATCTCGCCAAATGTGAATTACGGGATGTCTCCGGAGGAGGCGATTAAGGTTGGGGGCGGTTTGTTGAGCGGACCTTTACGCGAGCGCGCGTATCTGGATAACCTGCTTGGGAGCAATGGCGACCCGGTCACCTACGTTTGGGTGCGCTCGGTGGAAACACCCGACAGCATCGTGGATGAATATAAGCTGACGGTTGCTGGCAAAGAAATTACACTGTATCTGGACCAGTATTC
Organism: Chloroflexota bacterium; assembly: GCA_029556265.1. GTDB lineage: Bacteria > Chloroflexota > Anaerolineae > Anaerolineales > Anaerolineaceae > Mesolinea. Next base: position 44,974 of record JAKQFH010000021.1, read on the forward strand.
CTTCGGGGTAATTAACGCGCCGCGCGGGCTTGGGTGCATGGGCGCGTTCCCGATTAGTGAACCGTAGAGGTAGGCTTCGGGAGGGCGCGCGGTGAATTATCAGCGCCAAACAGAAGGGGGGCAGCGCTTCTGCGCGGCGGAAGGGGCAAATTACCTCAAAGCAATGCGGGTTTTTCGTCTTTCTCTGTATCCCCGGAGCATCTTCCGACTGGCAAAACCCCGCGGCAGTCTGCCCGTAAATACCGCAAAGCCAAAAGCATAGAGTATGGCGTCCTCTAAAACCAAAAACAAAAGCGCGCTTGCCTTGCAAACGCGCCCTCGTAAGTCTCGTTGAAATCAGACTAATCGTTGCTTACCAACGTGCCAACCGGCTCACCCTGAATGCCGCGGATGAGCGTTTCGGGCTCCCACAGGTTGAGTACCAAAATCGGGATGTCATTTTCCATGCACAGCGTAAGCGCGGTCGTGTCCATCACGCTCAGCCGCCGGCTGACCGCATCCATAAAACTGAGCTGGTGAAACTTGACCGCGTCGGGATTTATCTTGGGGTCGCTGTCGTACACCCCATCCACTTTGGTGGCTTTGATGACCACGTCCGCGCCAATCTCCGTGGCGCGCAGGGCCGCGGTGGTATCGGTGGTGAAGAAGGGGTTGCCTGTGCCCCCGCCAAAGATGACCACGCGGCCTTTTTCCAGGTGTCGGATGGCGCGCCGGCGGATGTAGGGCTCCGCCACGGTTGGCATTTCAATCGCGGACTGAACCCGGGTGATGACTTCAATCCGCTCCAGCGCGTCCATCAGGGCCAGCGCGTTGATGACAGTGGCAAGCATGCCCATATAATCCGCGGTGGCGCGGTCCATGCCGCGGTTCTCGCCCGTAGCTCCGCGCCAAAGGTTGCCAGCCCCAATCACGATGGCCACGTCCACGCCCAAGGCGTGCACGCGTTTCACCAGGTTGGCAATATGCGCCGCTTCGGTGGGGTCAATTCCAAACCCCGAGGGTCCTGCCAATGCCTCCCCGGAAAGCTTCAGAAGAACACGTTTGTATTTTGGTGTTTCGGTTCGTTCGGTCATGCTGCCTCCTTGGTGTAAAAATAGAGCCAACTTTTGGTTGGCTCTTTTTCGTTGCTATTCAACGGGTTCCTGCGGCTGGGTCGTTTCTCCCAGCACCCAGCGCACAAAGCGCCGCACTATCAAATTTTCGCCCAGGGAACCGATTTTATCGGTAATCAGGTCCGCTACCGTCTTGGATTCATCGCGGATATATTTCTGGTTCAAGAGGACTTTTTCGTCCTTGAACTTTTTCAGATAGCCTTCCACGATTTTGGGGATAATGGCTTCAGGTTTTCCCTCCGCGCGCACACGCTCGGCAACCGCGGCGGTTTCGGCTTCGATAACCTCAGCGGGGATATCCGCTTCGGAAATGTAAACAGGCTGCGCGGCGGCAATCTGCAGCGCGATTTCGTGTGCAAGCTCTTTGAAAGAGGCGGTCTTGGCGACAAAATCGGTTTCGCAGTTCAGTTCCACCATCACAACCAGCCGACCTTCGCTGTGAATGTAGACTTCCAGGCGTCCTTCCGAGGCCACCCGGTCAGCACGTTTTTCAGCGGTCTTCAGTCCCTTTTCGCGCAATTCTTGCATTGCCAGGTCCATATCGCCATTCGATTTCTCCAGGGCAGACCGACAGTCCATAATACCGCAGCCTGTTTTTTCACGGAGCTCTTTAATCATATCAATGGTAATTTGCATTTTTATTCCTTTATCTGTACGCAAGCCGTCTCGCGTCTGATGATTTCAACCTCAGCCCAAGCCTAGGCTTCGGAGGTGGTATCGTCGGATTCCAGGTCTTCCTTGACAGGAATCTTGGCGCGGGTTGCTTCCCCGAGCAGTTCGTCATCGCCCAGTTCAATATCCTCGTCAATCTTGCGGGAAATGACAGAGCGGGATTCGGGCAGCTCTTCCTCAATTTCCTCATCCTTGCGCATCAGGCGCCCTTCTTCGGCCGCGTCGGCGATGCGCCCGACGATGAGTTTGATAGCGCGGATTGCGTCGTCATTGGAAGGAATAACGTAATCAACCATGCCCGGATTGCAGTTGGTATCCACCATGGCGATAACCGGAATTTCTTTAATGTATGCTTCGCGCATGGCGGTCTCTTCACGCTCAATATCCACGATGAAAACCAGGCTTGGGAGGTGCTTCATATTGCGAAGGCCGCTCAAGCGGGTTTCCAGACGGGTAATTTCACGCTCAATCAACAAGCCTTCTTTTTTGGTCAGCTGATTTATCTCGCCGCTTTCCACCAGTTTTTCAAGGCGGGTCAGCTCCACAATGCGCTGCTGAATGGTGACCCAATTGGTCAGCGTGCCGCCCAGCCAGCGCTGGTTGACGTAGGGCATGCCGCAGCGTTCGGCTTCTTCCTGGATGGTTTCTTGCGCCTGGCGTTTGGTGCCGACGAAGAGGATGGTGCCGCCAGCGGCGACCGTATCGCGCACTTTGTTGAAGGCTTCATCCAGCAGTTTGACAGTTTGCTGCAGGTCAATAATATGGATCCCATTGCGTTCGGTGAAGATATACGGACGCATCTTGGGGTTCCATTTGTTGGTACGATGTCCGAAGTGGACGCCGCTCTCGAGGAGCGCTTTCATAGAAACAGCGGGTGACATAAATACTCCTTTGCGTTATGCCTCCGCCCGGCTTTGCGGCTGCTCCGAACCTTTTGACGGGCACGCGGGAGCGCCTATACCAAGGCGTGTGTGATTAGTGTCTCGGGCTCCTGCCCGAGCGTCCCATAGTATAACACAATTTTTTGTCAAGAAAAAAGTGTGAATGGGTTCTGTAAGAGCAACATGATCATGTTGCTCTTTAAGAGGGCTGAGTTATTGAATTCAATGAGAGAAATAATCCGTACATTGCTGCCGCTTAAGTACAATCTTACCTTTTAGTGCTTCTTCCCAGATTCTCCACCCTGAGTTTACTATTTTCTCTAATTTTGTCTTCCTTCGAACTGATGGCTGTAAAAGCATTAGTCAGTGTCTGGGCATCTGATTTCAGTAAAGTATGAAACTCTTCCGATGACCTTCTCAACAACTCCGGGTTCTTTTTTACCAGGTTCGCACAAGTTCTAGAGAATTCCTGTCCATTGCGGGTAATCCCAAGTGAGTTTTCAATATTATGAATTTCTCCATTTCCATTATGCAGCGGCTTCGGTAATGCAACAGCCTGTCCATCTCCACCAATATGGTGGTGAACCAATGGGCTTTGTTCAAAATTCTTATATTCCTGAAAGTATTGAATAAAAGTTTTGTCAACTAGCGGTGTAGTCCGCTGGTCTAGTATCCGGTGTGTATTAAGCCTACTAAAATACTCTGGGTGTCTTGATTGTAGTTCCTTAAAATATGTGTTGTTATTACGCTCCCACCCTTGTGGGTTTGCTCCCGCGTGGTCTTCACCAAGAAACCGCATTGGGAGAACCAATTCTTTCGGATGGTCAAGCGAATAATAATTCCCTGTCGAAGTTACCCGCTTCCAATGAAGAGTCGTCTGGGAGACTCCTTCGTGTGCGTAAATCTTGGTCATATTATTGGCTCCATTGCACCTATGATGTATTGTAGGCTAAAATCTGACAAAGCATATTGCTTGGAATCTGGGTCAAACAGAAACAATTTATTCTTTGTATTGTCAAAGTAGATAGAATAACTATCGTTTCCATCCACGATAGCTGCCCCTATAAGAAAAATTTGTGTTTGCGGAAATGCATATTGTCCATCAAAAAACTGCCGTCGAATTAAATCAGTTATGGATTTTTCGTTGTAAATAGGCTCAAAATACAACAAAATTTTGTCAATTCGTCCAGATAGTTGTAAAAATAAATAACTTGAATAGTAATCTTTCAAATCCGAGGTTAATGGAAATCCTAGCTGATGTTCGAGTGAAGGCCAGTCATGGTTGTGAGATTGCTTTACAATTTTCCAAGCTACCAGACCCTCATCATCTGGGGGCGTTAGCACAAGGCGCGGATCTACACCATCTCGAAATGAGGCTAAAGGTAAGGATCTAAAATCCATGTTAAATATTGAACAAAGTTCGTTGTAATATTTTTGTAATTCGTTTGTCATGTCGATGTTTCCTTATTTTTATCGAAGATATCGGATCAAAGAGGTCATTGATTACACAAATGAACATCTTCCTTTGGGTCTCCATATTGATTAGCGCCTTTAACATAGCCATCGACATCGTGGTCCAGATAGAAATGTGTGCGGTTTGCTGCGCTGTATACTCGCGTACCACTATCAACACGTATTTTCCACCAGCTTGATATCCCATCACATTCTGGACCACTCAGGACTGTTACTACGGTTCCTGTGTAAATACGAAATTCTTCTCCCGCCACTGGTGAAGCGTGGTTCCTTACTATTAATCGATCTTCTTCTGTACAGACGATGACGCGCTCATTTTTTCTAAATTGTTGAGGTAAAGTTCCAGGACAAGAATAGAGCATGCCTGGAATCCGAGTTTCTGTTGCACTGACTGCAGGTGCTCTTATTTCAGTCGCTTGAACACCCTGGGATGAACCAGATGTATTCAACAGATCAGATGAACCTGATGATTCACCTGCTATTTCCTGAGAAGTTATCCCAGAATAGCTATTACTGCTATTAGATTGGTAATAGGTCTGTGTGTTTGTTGCAGACCTAGAACCACCACTCACGAGAAATGATATTATGCCGAAAATTATACACATACCTAATAAGCCTAAGCCAATATTAATCAAATATTTTTTAATTGGGGAGGGTGGGGGGAGTGGGGGGGGGATGGGAATGGGTACACTAACAGGCTGTTGTGTCTGTGACGTTAGTTCGGCAAAAAAGTTCCTGTCTGCCTCGCACCAAGGACAGGAAGACAAGCTAGAGAGGTATTGATGATAGGCGTTCTTTGTACATGTTCTTAGGTTTTTTTGGTAATTTTCCAAGGCTGAGTACCAGTCTATGGCACTTGGCCGGTGTTTAGTCTGACCCTTTACTGGGGGCTCGAATGCCTTATTAAACAAGTCCGCAATATCTGGGGGAAGCGTGTTGAGAGGTGGGACAGCTGCAGATAGCGGTTTGTTTCCTGGTTTGAAACAGTAATTTCCCTTTTCGACAGCCTCATGACCTAAGCCAGGGCTTGCTACAGACCGCCTCTCATTATCTTTTATCCCGTTGAAAGGTGTAAAACCATTCATCAATAATTGAAAAATATGAATCGCGAGAGCAAAATTATCTGTATCAGTTGTCCATGTGGGTAAGGGGGCCTTTATAAAGGGCTCAACTTGGTAATTCCTACATTTTTCTAAAAGTTCCGGTGCAACATAACCGGGAAAACTCGCGTTGCATCGATAGGTGATACCTGAAGAGGTATCATATACATGATAGGAATCAGTATCGAAGAAAGCAACTTTACCTGTTTGCTTAATGGCAATATTGTTGGGGTTAAAATCACCAATAGTATAACCAGCATTATGGACTGAACCTGTCACAACACAAAGATTTTTAGCGATTATCAACTTATCTTTAAAAGGAATGGATGGTTTACCACAGGCATACTTATAAATGCTTGAAATCAGTTGGAAATCCTCCAACTTAGGCATGACAAAACCACAAAAAGCACTACCATCAAAGATTAAATCCATGGGCCAAGTAATTTGATCCAAGACCTTACTGTCGGGTGGATTCGTCAGCATCACTCGTAGTTTAGCCTGGACAAGGTTAGTATCTATTGTTGGACGATAAACTTTGATAACTTTGTCAGGATCATTCGTAAGGTTGAATAAATAGCCTTCTCCTCCACCGCCGAAAGACTTCGTTTCTGCTGTATATGATCTACCATTCAATCCGCGGTATGTTTTGATAAATTCCTCCATTCAATTTCATTGAATTGCGTCAAAAATGGTTAAGGTGACTCCACAGAAAATGGCATAATACCCTCACCAACGGCGTAATTAGGCATAATTCACCGTCAAAGACCGAAATCTAACTCCATCGCAATTCATAACGTTCTAAGTTTTTTCCACCTCCTCAGATTTGTGTGGGTATGCTATTCTCCTCAACTTCTCATGATACTCTTCCTTTATTCTTGCCCAATCTGGTTCTTTGTAATATTCGTCCGGTTGAGGAACTGCAACGACCTCCGAATCCAACAATACTGCAACTGTTTTATCATCATAAACAATGTCTTTATCAATGTTAGCTACGAATTCATAAATTCGATTTTGGGTTTGAGATTCACCCTCTACTGTTATTTTTAACGCAGATAGATCCATGAAAAACCTGGCCAACGCAACGTGGATATAGGGAGGCCTTTCTCGGATATCGAAAGGGAACAATGTATCCAACATACCATCAGTCATTAGCATCACACTGGCGACAGGCTTTTCCACTTTGCCAAATTTCCAATAGTCTTTCCCAAATGACAGTGGAAACACGTAACCCATCTCATCCCGTTGTTGTTCTGTGATTGGTTGAAAAAGTCCATCCGCAGTCAACGCGATGATGCCGCTGTCGCCTGAATGCCCATAATAGATCTGCCCGGCGCGATAAATAACCAGATCCAAGGTCGTGTCGTAGGATTCAATGGGAAAGTCCTTTTCGGCTGCTGATTGTTTACAGCTTTCATACGCAGCCTCAAAAGCGTCTTTAATTACCCCAAGAATCTCATCATCAGACATCTCCTCACGATAATTGGTCTCGCAAAATTCTGTAGAGATATTCACCGCCAAACTGGAACCAATTTCCGAATGTTCGCAAGAACCCAAACCATCAGCAACCGCCGCCACGGCTAAATCCGGTTTAATCTTACGGATGCAATGCGCATCCTGGCAGACACTATTATCACTCAGGTGATAAAAACCTGGAATAGAAAAACCATAAGCGTATATCATCCTTGCCTTTCTGAAACTACCCTATACTCACGAGGAAGCGCTCAACTAATTAATTGTTTAAGATATTTGTGGTGTCCTTTTTCGGATCTATATCCATGTTTTCCGTCAGCATTTCTCCAACTACGGGTTCACCAGGTGATTTAGACGAAATGACGGCAAAACTTTTGTGAAGCCAATCGAAGAACTCACTGAAATTATAACCATGTAACTTGATGACGCCACCGGGAGCCAGTTCGTGGAGTGTATCAGAATCATAGCCTTCAACGCCTAGAGCAATAACTTTCAGTTTTCCCTCTTTGCTCTGTTGAGCTATTTCTTGCGAAATTTCTCTGATATTATTATCAAAACCGTCAGATATCAGTACGATCCAGGGCTTATACGGCTGCGCTCCAGCTTTTTTGAGAATTCTTGTTCTTTCTTTAATCATCGGGATAGCAGTTCGAAACGCAGCTGTCATATTTGTCCCACCTCCTGCTTTAAGGCTGAATGTATTCATCTCTGGAATAGGGACAAACCCCTGCCTCACTGTTGGTGAATCATTGAATTCTACAACAGCAATATCGACACGCTCCCTGGTCCGAGGGTCTTTACATACGGTTTCCTTAAACTCGTTAAGTGCCTTGTTTAATTGTTTGATAGGATCGCCATCCATAGAACCAGAAGTATCAAGTAGCAGCAAACAAGCCATGTGAGATTCGTTGGGCGAGAGAACGGTTGGAAATTCTTCCTGGTGAAAAGCATTAAAGTTGTCCATTTTTCCTCCAAATTAAGATATATCACTTATCAATGAAGATAAGTGTGACCCACACCTTGCAAACTTACATCACGAAAGTAAACCTCATTTATGCCCATCTGTAGAATTGTTTCTGGTTTTACAATATTTTCTCTTTTTTGTGAAATTGAGATTGACGTTGATCCACCTGTGAAATAACCGCCTAGAAAGGACGTTCCAGAGGACAATGTTTTGCTCGTTTCCTCCTTGTCGTAACTCCCAATAACATCCGACCATTTCTGAGCACTATAATTAGAAATATGTTTGGATATCAAAATTTGTGAGGACCGCCCTACAAAGGAGAAAAAGCGGTCTTCAGGACTTCTGAAACTGGAATAAGCATCGTCTGCTGATAGAAATATTTGATAATCCGTACCGCTGTTTGCTTCAAATTGCTGCATCATCTCACTTGAAGAAAAAGGAATCGAGTCTATCACTACAAACAGCTGGTATGAAAGACTCGTCAATCTCTTTACTTCAGCAAAAAGAAGGTTTAATAGGATGTTATTGGAACAGGAAATAATATCAAAAACGATCACACAACCGCTATTAGCCAAAGATGTAAAGTTGATTCCCGTGATTGTATTTCTAGCGACGACTTTAGAAGCCTGGTACCCAAATTGTATAAAGTAATTTTCTATACTGCTACGTGCAGGGTCACCCTGCATTAATTGGGAAATTATCTTATTTCCCGCGAGTGGCAACAAGGAATTTTTCTGGACAGCATCATTTACTTTGTCAATCAGGCGAAAATGGTTACAGTTGAGTAGATGAAGTACAGAGGGACGCACATTTTGCAAGCGAATAAAATTCAAGATTCCATCTAGGTAATGTCTTCCCGCTGGAGGAATTGGCATCCCTGAAGGGGCGGATTCCAGTATCATTGAGCTTATCTCAAGATTTGTAAGCCCCACGAATGGATCGTAATACGGATTATTCTCATTGATAATAGTTAGTCTGCTCAAGCCTAAATTACGTATCAGTTCTTGTTCAAGATATGAATTGTTAACATGAAAGATGATGACAATCTTTCCATTTGAATTTGCTAATTCTGCCGCTCGAACGATTGCTCGTGATCTCATTTGATAATCGCTACCTGAGAAAATGATATTTCCTTTTGGTTTGTCATCCTGAAATAACGCTTCGATTGGGCAAGGGTTATACTCAGTGAGTCCTCTTCTGATTGCGTTAGCATTTTCTGTTTGTGATAATAATTTTCGGTCCTTCGAAGCCCGAACCCACCTATCAAGTATTGCGAGTATATTCCAAACAGTGGGGTTACTCATAGTCCACTTGTTTTAAATTGATCAAAGGCAAATTTAAATGGCTTGCAAAACGGGAATCCCACTATAGCCTCTCCAAGATTAAGCGAATTTATATCCCAATCTTCAACAACGTGCATTACTCTTCTTTCCTCAGTGATTGTGTTGGTAATGGTTCTAAAGGATTCAACGACCATATTTTCACCAAAATGATTTGTAACGTATTTTCTCGTGTCTGGATCATTCGTCTTAAAAGCAAACATGGTTGAAAATCCTGCTAGAATGTTTTTTCCTCCTGATTCACCATATGCTTCGAGAAGTTGGTGGATGCTCTGAATTCCAGCAATCACCTTTACCCCCAAACCACGGCCAAAGTTTACGCCATCTTCGATATGTTGCAATGAAGGTAATAATTTAAATTCGTCAAAAACCAAATACACATTACCCTGAGAAACGGACCTTCCAAGTGATTCTTTAAGGGCCAGATCAAATAATAGGCTATAAATTGGCGATAAAACATTACCTATTGAAATATCATAATCAATGAATAAGGTCTTACCGCCTTTTTCGCGGACAAAATTCCTTATAGAAAAATCTCCCTTACCTGCAAAACGATTTATAAAAATCTTCTTTACGCATGCCAATAATTCAGCATATACACCCAAAGCTTGGTCACTCGATCCATCGCCAATAAAATTCAGTACAGAAGAAATCTGTGGGTATCTTTCAATCATCTTTATGATGTCTTGAATGGACGATTGACTGAATGCTTCCTTAAGTTCAGAATTGTTCAGGTACTTTGTTTTATAATTAGGATTGTTGATTCCATTTTGTGTCATACATTGTAGAATCCCACCAAACAGTTCCCTTGCAGCATTTGGAAAAAAAGGGTCTTTTGACTTATCTATTGATGGTTTAAAAATTGACCAAGAAATTTCATTGATATTTGAATCAATAGAATTCGGCGTCGTCCCATCAGCAAGGATATCCCCAAAGATATTCCATGTCACAATAGTACATGGATTATTATTGGGATTCCCCAGAAAATAATCTTCTTTTTTACCAAAAGCTCGAGTGTAATCTCCTTTTGTATCAAAAACAATAAGTACATCGTTTGGTTTGAGCGATGCCTTAAGTTGAGAAACGATGGAAAATATCAAGTTAGTCTTACCTGTACCAGTTCCGCCAATGAGAAGGATATGTTTGCTAAGTATATCTCCATTAATACCTAAATACTCAGGAGCATCATTATACTTCCCTGGAAGACGAACTAATGGATTTTGTGTCGCTTTGAATGGATTTTGATTAAGAACGGACCCAAATACCGGGTTAAGCTTAATAAGCGATAACATTAAGTACCACCCTCGCAGTAAGATACTCAATTAGACAATTTTTAATGCTACCATAATTAATATTATATCACAGGATGAACGCATTAGTTCAACAAAAACATTTCTGTAAGAGCAACACGATAATGTCCAATTTTTGCACAATAGAAAATTCCTGATAAATATAAGGCACTTTGAAATGGATAATCGAAATGACAAAAAGAAGAATTAGTCTGAAAATAAGTAAATGAACAGGTCATGGAAAAAAGGTAAATGACAAGCCTATCCTGACTACATTAACAGAGCAATAGGATATTTCTAACTTACCTTGACACGCGTAGAGAGGTTTTTACAAGCTGCGGGTTAGGGTCCAATTCAGGGTTGGAGAGGCTTTGCTTTTCTCGCGGGCGGCGGCCTTTCGGAACTTTTTTCCATAAACAGGAGCCAAATCAAACCAGCGCCGCTCCAACAAAACACACAGCCCGAAATCCACCCGAAGGAAAATATTTTGTAGAATACTCCTTCAGCGCTGGTATACTTCAAACGCAATGTCAATTCTCACCGCTCAAAACCTCAGCAAAGCCTTCGGTCCGGTTGATATCTTTGAGGAGCTCACCTTTGCTATCCCCCGCCGCGCCCGAATCGCCATCGTTGGTCCTAACGGGGTGGGGAAAACCACCCTGCTGCGCATCCTGGCTGGCGTCGACGAACCGACGCGCGGCTCAGTGCACCGCGCCCGCGGACTGAGTATGGGCTACCTGCCTCAGGAAGCAGTCACCCTCCGCGAGGGGACGCTTTGGTCGTACTGCCTGATGGCTTTTGAAGGTTTGCTTTCCCAGGCGGATGAGCTCAAGTCCCTTGAGCGGGAGATGCAAGACCCCAACTGCCCGCCCGAAGTGCTGCAGCGTTACGGCTCGGTGCTTTCCCGCTTCGAACACGGCGGAGGCTATACCTATACCCATCGCATACAGCAAACGCTCGCGGGCTTGGGTTTCGCCGAAACGGATTATCAGCGCCCGCTCACCCAGCTTTCGGGCGGTCAGCGCACCCGCGCCGTGCTGGCCCGCCTGCTGCTGGACGAACCCGATTTGCTGCTGCTCGATGAGCCCAGCAACCACCTGGATATCGCCGCGGTGGAGTGGCTGGAAGCCTGGCTGCGCGACTGGAACGGCGCGGTGGTGATTGTCTCGCACGACCGCTATTTTTTGGACCAAACCGCCTCGCAAGTCTGGGAGATGACGCCCGCCCTGGAAGTCTACCGCGGCAATTACACCGCCTACCTGACCCAACGCGAAGCGCGCTACACCCGCCGGCTGGCGGAATTTGAAGCTCAAACCGAATACATCGAAAAGCAGGAGGATTACATCCGCCGCTTTTTGGGCACGCAGAATAACAACCAGGCGCGCGGCAGGCAGCGCCGGCTGGAACGCCTGCTGGCGGATTCGCGTTTGAGCGCGCCCAAAGCGAACATCCGCCCGATGCGCCTCAGGCTCTCGCTGGCAGGCCGTTCCGGAGACCTGGTTCTGCGCAGCTACGACTTGCAGGTCGGATATCAGGATGAAGGCCGCCCACTGTTTCACGCGCCAGACCTGGTGCTCAAACGCGGGGAGTGCGTGGCCGTCATCGGGCCTAACGGCGCGGGCAAAACGACCTTCCTGAAGACCATTCTCAGTCAGATTCCCCCTTACGCCGGGCGGATTGTGCTCGGCGCCAGCCTTAAGGTCGGCTATTTTGCCCAGGCGCACGAGGGCCTGGACCCCAGGCTCACCCTGATGGAAGAAATCAACCGCGCGGCTCCGTCCATGCTGCCCGCGGAAGCACGCAGCTACCTGGCGAAATACGGCTTCACTGGCGATGAAGTCTTCGCGAAGGTGCAGACGCTCTCTGGCGGCGAACGCGGACGCCTGGCGCTGGCTAAGCTGGCGCTGACAGACGCCAACCTGCTCCTCCTGGATGAACCGACCAACCATCTGGACCTGCCCACTCAGGAAGTGCTGCAGAACGCCCTGGCAGATTACCCGGGCACAATCCTGCTCGTCACGCACGACCGCTATCTGATAGACGCGCTTGCCAGCCAAATCTGGGAGATGGACCCTTCGGCAAGCGCCCTGAAGGTCTTCACCGGTACCTATTCCGAATATAAACTCGCGCAGACCTCGCCCGTCCAACCCGCCCCGGAAGAAGCTCCAGCCGCCGAGGAGCTATCCGCGGCGCCGGTGGAAGCCCAGACCCCCGCGCGCAAAACACTCAGCCGCAATCAGCGCCAGCAGATGCAGAAAAAACTGGGCGCGCTGGAAGCTCAAATTCATGCTCTGGAAGCTGAGAGCGCACTGCACGAAGCCCAGCTCGCCAACCCGCCCGCCGACCCAAGAAAGACCGCCCACCTGGCGGAAAACTATAACCGGCTGCGGGCAGAGCTGGAACCGCTCCTCGCGGAATGGGAGCGATTAGCCACCACCCTGCAAGAAGACCAGCCGTGAGCGCCTCACCGCTGCCCTCAACCGATGAAGCAAACGAAGAGCCGCAAATCCTGCCGGCGAGCCTGGGTGATTTGCCCGCCGAACGCCGCCTGGAAAAAGCCTGCTTCCCGCGCGAGGACGTTTGGCCGTGGCTGGAATCGCTGTGGGTGCTTATCAGACCCGGCATGGTGCGCCTGAAAATGGTGCACTCAGAAGAGACGATTGGCTTTCTCTCAGGATATCAACAGGTCCGCGGCGCGATTGGTTGGATTTCTTCAATCGGGATTGTGCCTGCCTGGCAGGGGCGCGGCTTGGGGGCGCGCCTGCTTTTGGCTGGCGAACGCGCTCTGGGCACCTCGCTTGTGCGCCTGACGGTGCGGGCGTCCAACGCGCGCGCCATCCAGCTTTACGAGCACGCCGGCTACCATCAGATTCAAATCGCGCGCGGGTATTACATTGGCGGTGAGGACGGCCTGGTCTTCGAAAAAGCCGCCGGACGCAACCGCCCGGATTAATACCCGCGGTCTTCCAAAGCTCCCAAAGCGCCGCAATAATCGCTGCTGTCCCGCTTATACCGCAATTACTGCAAAGCAAAGCGCCTCTTATTCACTATAATGTGTTTATGCTCACAAGCACCCAAGAACCCATCGAACGCGCCGCGGTCCAACGCATGCAAGCATACATCGCGGCGAACCTGAAGGAACCCATCACCCTCCAGAGCCTGAGTCTGGCTGCCGGATATTCGCCTTTCCACGCCGCGCGCCTGTTCAAAGAGCACACAGGCCGAACTCCTTTTGACTACATCCGCGCGCTCCGGCTTTCCCAGGCCGCCCTCACCTTGCGTGGGGGCAGCGATTCCGTCCTTACGGTGGCGCTGGAGTTTGTGTTTTCGTCACACGCCGGTTTCACCCGCGCCTTCACGCGCCAATTTGGCCTGCCGCCCAGCGAATACCGTCGAAAGGGCGGCGCGCAGCATCTCTTTATGCCGCGCCTTGTGCTTGCCCATCCTCACCAAACCCAAGAAGGAGAACATAAAATGACCGAAGAAAAGACCGTCCGGATTATCTTTGTACAAGTGGTCGAGCGCCCCGCCCGGAAGCTGCTGCTCAAACGCGGAATAAAAGCCGAAGATTACTACGCATACTGCCAAGAAGTCGGCTGCGAGATTTGGGATGTCTTATGCGGCATCGAAGAAGCGCTGTACGAGCCCGTCGGCTTATGGCTGCCCGCCCACCTGGTGCCTGCCGGCACTTCCCGCTACGTGCAAGGCGTGGAACTGCCGCTGGATTATGGCGGCGCGGTTCCGCAGGGCTGCGAGCTCATCGCGCTGCCCCCGTGCAAAATGATGGTCTTCCAGGGCGAACCTTACGACGACGCGGTCTTTGAGGACGCTATCCAGGAAGTCTGGAGGCATATTGACGGCTTTGACCCAAGCCTGTATGGCTACCGCTGGGCGCCCGAAGCCGCGCCGCGCTTCCAGCTGGCTCCGATGGGCTACCGCGGCTAAATCGAAGCCCGACCAGTGGAAGCAATCAACCCGTAAGGCAAGCAGCCCGGCTGGTGCCATATTCATGCTGCAACTGACAGAAAACCCGCGAATTTGGAGTATAATGTAGTTATCATGAAGGAGTTAGCTTAAATACAATGATCCGCGCGAAGGTAATGCGTTGGATGCTTACAGCGGAACACACGCCTTCTGTTTTTGGCGCGTGTTTTTGTTTTAATATTCCAGAGAAACGGAGCTTAGGACAGCATGGATAGCGGAATGATCGGAAAAATCGAAAAAGCCAAACGATACGCCGAAGAGAAAGATCGCATCACACTCAACAACTTCCAAGCCACATTCAAAGGGGATAATAACGACCACGTCGTGCAATACGAGCAGGGCAGATGGGTTTGCGACTGCTCTTTCTTCCAGACCCGCGGGGTTTGCGTGCATACCATGGCGCTCGAGATGGTGCTGAAGGGCATGGTCGCGAACGCTGAGATTATGCAGAACTGAGCTGAAACAGCCGCCTGCGCAAAATTGCCGGGCCTGACCCGGGCGCTCAGAATAACCACATATTTCCAA
>JAKQFH010000030.1 GCA_029556265.1 Chloroflexota bacterium
GCTGCGTGGCCAACCCTGTGCCTGCTGTGCCCGCGCCTGGTTCCGGGCAGCCAACTACCGCCCATACACAGGAAAGCAACGCGTTGGAAGCGGCGAGCACGATCACCGCGGCGGTTACTGCAACCGCTGATATGCCAGGCACGGATTCACAAACGCTGCCCCCCCAGGCGGATGCTGAAACAGACTGGCTCTCCATGCCCATCGTGCCGACAGTACCCCCCCGAATGAAAGACGTTTTTGAACGCGGACAGAAAAGCGGTCGCGATGCCGCGCGTTTTTCAAAAATTGGCGATTGTCAAAACATCACGACCTACTTCCTGGCGATGTATGACAGCGGTAATTACCGGCTGGGAGATCAATATGCTTACCTTCAGCCAACGATTGATCATTTTAAAGGCTCCTGGTGGCGCCAGAGTCTCTCAGTGAAAGGCGGGATGAACGTAGCAGCGGTGCTCAGCCCGATTTGGGCGAACCCGGATAAGTGCCTGCCCAAAGAAACTCCCCTGGCCTGTGAGCTGCGTGTGTACAACCCGGCGTTTGCGGTCATCAGCCTGGAAGAATCCTGGTCAGGCAGCATTGAGCATTATGACATGTACCTGCGCGAAATTGTGGAATACGTGCTGGCGCAGGACATCGTTCCCATCCTCGCCACGCGCGCGGAAACTGAAACCCAGGAAAGGCAAATCAACCCCACCGTGGCGCGTATCGCGCATGATTACCAGGTGCCTTTATGGAACTTCGGCGCCGCAGCCAGAACTCTGCCGAATAATGGAATTCGCCCGGACGGGTTCCATATTACCGAGGGGCAGTCTTACTTTGATGACGAGGTTTTGTTAATAACCGGCTGGACCCAACGCAACCTCACCGCTCTGCAGGCGATTGATGCCGTCTATCGTGGACTGACCCAGGAGCCATAACCTTACGCGGTCTTTAAGATAAGGTTCGCAAGCCCGTTTTCCCAGACAGGTTAGGCCTCTTCAATCGTATATTTGGTTTGAATATTGGCTGCCTTTCGCAGCATCGCCATACCGGGGCAATACTTGTTTTCACTTAAATCGACCGCCCGCGCCACCGCGTCAGGATCAATGTTCCGTCCCTTGATGATATATTCAATGGTGATATCTGTGAACACCTTGGGGTGTTCACCCGCGCGGTCAGCGTGCAGCTTCACCTCGAAGTCAGTTACCTGCTGGCGTTTCTTTTCAAGGATTGAGATGACATCCATCGCCGTGCAGCCGCCCAATCCCATTAAAATCAGCTCCATCGGTACCACGCCATCTCCCGCTCCGCCGTGATCAATCGAAGCTCCGAGCGGCACTTCAAAATTTGAATCCGCAACTCCTTTGAAAGACAACCCGTATTTCCACCTCAGCTTTGCATCCATTCTTGCTTCCTCCTGGTAATAATTGTGATATTCAGTTCTCATCAACTTAACAAAACGGTCTTAACCTCCAAACTGGAGAAAGATTTCTGTTATCAGGTGAAACTGCCGCCGGGTTCTTTAAACCCGCACACCGCGCAGCCCAACACCAGGCAACCGTCATAGTCCAAAACGCCCTTTCCACATACCGGGCACGGCTGACCAGGTTTACCAGTAAGACAGCGCTCGTCTTTAAGCGGGGGCGCCGCAGCCGGGGCATTTATGCTATACGGGCGTTTCCCGGGTTGCTGCTGGTTCATCCCGCTGGTTTCACCCACCAGGTTTCTTCCCCGTTGATTGAGCGATTTGTAATCTGGCGAACAGGCGCGAGCGCACCCCTTCGGGCAGCGTCTCTTCGCCTTCTGCAACCTGGTACAGGTCGATCGTCTTTTGCAGCGTATTCATTACCACCTGGCAATCTTTGCACTCCTGTAGATGAGCCTCAAGCTGGGCACAAATGTCAGGCGCCAGTTCTCCATCGATATAATCTGAGAACTGCCTTAAATGCTCCTTGCAATGACCGCGTTTACTCATTTTTTTCCCTGTCCTTGCAACCGCTCGCGGAAATAACCGCTCAATTCGTCGCGTAGTTTCACCCTGGCTCTAACCAGGCGGGTTTTAACCACTTCTTCGTTTACCTGTAAAATTTCCGCTGTTTCCTTGGTCGAAAAACCGCGCACATCCCGTAAGAGAAATACCATTCTCAGAGCCTTCGATAGCTTCGCAACAGCCCGGGTGAGCTCGGACCTTGTTTCTTCTGAGATAAACTCCTGTTCTGGCAGGCAGCACCAATCCACCACCTCTTCGCCATTCTCGGCTTCTTCCTGCGTTGCCGGTTCAGGGTCGAAATGGAATTCGGTTTTTCGCCTGCGCAGCATCATTAACGCTTCATTCGTCGCGATCCGGTAAAGCCAGGTATAAAGCGAGGAGCGCTTTTCAAACCCTCGCAGCGCGTTGTGCGCTTTGAGAAAGGTTTCCTGCAGCATATCCTCCGCGTCTTGCGCGTTTCCCAGCATGCGTAACCCCAGCCCGTAAATGCCTCCGGAAGTCTGGTCGACCAGTTCATTGAAAGCCTGTCCATCTCCCGCAATCAAACGGTCAACAAACTCAGAAGGGAACTGTCTCGCTGCACTCATATAGATGATCTTTCAAATAAAAAGTGACTTAACTCAACGGCCAGTTTGGCAGCACATCCATATCCAAGGGGTCTACGTGTCCCAAACAAAAATGGTAATAACCCGCGCTGGCAATCATCGCGGCGTTGTCAGTGCAAAGTGAAAGCGGTGGGATATGCACCGGAAATTCAGTTTGCGAGGTGAAGGTCTTGCGTAATGCTTCGTTC
>JAKQFH010000040.1 GCA_029556265.1 Chloroflexota bacterium
ATAAGCTTCATTGAACGGGTCACTTCCAATCCACGCCATAAGTTTTTCGGGGTGCACGAAAAATACAGTTTCTTTGCCCTCTGCTATCGCTTTCTGCAATTCTGGAATGAATTGAGGCGCGGTAATTTCGAGTATCTGGAAATTGGCGTTTTTTAGGTGATATTCGTCTTTCGCTCGCTCATACTCCACCGTGTCCGCAAAGCCAAACTGCTTCAGCTTGTCGTGGTAGCCGAAAGCAGTCTTGGCTTGCCAGTTGTCCTGCAATTTGCGATAGACCTTTTCCATCGCCATAGCCGCTTTTAGGTTTTGTGCCATACGCTCACCTCGCTATGATCTAACCGCCCAAGCCCAACGCAAGGGCGGTTTCATATTCGCCACCCCTACGCCAAACTAAACAGTTCTGTGCCGAAGTCGAGTTTGAAGGTGTCGTCCTTTGCGAGTGTGACTTCCGAGCCGTAGTCGTACCAGCAGATGAGCTCGTCGTTAGCGGCGGTGTCGTTGTAGATGATCACATAGCGGAACGCTGGCACTGCGCCACTTGCAGTCAGGGTCTTGTCTGCAACCACCAGCTTGTACGTGCCGGAAGTCTGACTTGAGCTTGATACCGACAGCGAGAGATCGCCCAAGTTGGTCGCGACAATGGTAGTGATGTCCGCCAACTTTACATCAGCCGATGCAGATGGGGCGTTGGAAGCGTTGGAAAACGCGACCTTGAGGGTATCCGAGCCGAGGTTGTGCTTCTTCTCGCAAATATCCTCTACGAAACATTGAAATTTTGTGTAAGTTGCCATTTGTTATTCCTCCGAATAGTTATGATTGTGTTATCGGCGAATTGCCGTTATTCCCTGCTATATGAGCCGTAACGAATTACGGACTTTGGATACATCTCGCTCAACTTGCCAATCGTGCCAGTCATGCTTTTCTCCTCACTCTATGCTCATAGCAGACCACGCGGAAAATGTACCGCGCGGGGTTGATTTCGCTTTTCATGCCGTCCTCCGGTATCCTACGATGCGAAATAGTTTCTGATAACGCGCGTGCAGGGCCTGCGAGTTGCCGTACCAGGGGTCGTGCAAGTAATAAAGCCCGCCCTCGCGCTTGTAAATTCGCACCCAATGCTGGTTGAATGTTCCGCCCGGAACAAAATCAACCATCGCCAGCGCGTCCCTGCCGTCATTCAGGATGCGGTCAAGGTAGCTCTCAAAACCCGTGCCGTAGCTGAAGCTCTTATCCTCTGACTTGACAATTTGCGGATAAAGCACGTGCGGGAAATTCCAGTACATCAAATTCGGATATTGATACCCGCCCAGGCGACCCGCCTTATCGTTATACGTTCCTGGCGTTTCGGGGAAACCAAGCCTGGTGAGCAAAGCCGCTGTCGCTGTGGCAAGGCAGCCTTCGTTTTTCATCTTGATGGTGGACGCTCCCATAAAGTCTTCGCCCCAGCGTGGGTCGCGCTGTGAATAGAAAATGTTTTCCCCTTCACCTGGCGGCGTTTCGCCAACGCGCTGCAGCCATTCCGCGGACGACCAGCCGTTTGGCTCAATCCTGCGCCAATCGCCAAGTTCCTGGTAAACATCCACCTCTTCGCCGGATTGCAGCCAGCGTTTGAAGTCGCCCGCTGGTGAAAAGCGCACGCGCAGCCGGTTAGGCGGCGTGGTAACAACGACTGCCTTGTAAAGCGGCACTTCTTCTGCTGGCGGTTCGGGCGGTTCAGGCTCTTCCCCCGTATACCCGAAGTAAGCGCGCACAGCCGACTCATCCCCGTTCCAGCGGTCATAGTCCATCGTTTTACTTTGGCAGCCAATA
>JAKQFH010000056.1 GCA_029556265.1 Chloroflexota bacterium
GTTTCGGTGATTTTTGACAAACCGCGGGGGTGGTCCGGGTCCAAACCGCGGGATGAGGCTAATTTCCAGGCTAACACCTGACCGGGAATAACTGCCGGAATTGGAGAAAGCCACTCGGGGGTGTTGGGGGCAAGCGGCAGCCCGAGCCGCGCCAGGCCGAGTGCCTCTTCTTGGTCGGAAATGACCACTAACTCAGCGCCCAGTTGTTTGGCTTTGTGGATTAACGCGCAAATATCCTGATACATCAATCCTGAAGGGGCGATTGCCAGCAATGGATATCCCGTGTGGAGCGACGCGACCGGTCCGTGCAGGAATTCCGCGGAGGAATAGGGCACGGTGGTAATCCCGGTCAGCTCCTTAATTTTCAAGGCAATTTCATGGGCGGTGCTGTAGTTATAGCCGCGCCCAACCACCGCGCCGTATGGGGCGAATTGAATCCCTTCCATCTGCCGGGTGAGAGCCAAGGAAAGCGCCAGGGTCGTCTCGATTTGTTCCGGGAGTTTCGTAAGCTCGCGTAAGAGGTATGTGCTGCCGGAAAGAACCGCTGAAAGCAGCGCGACGGCAGCTAAGGAGCTCGTGTACGTTTTTGTGGCAGCCACAGACTGTTCCGGGCCCGCGTCAAGAGCAAATGTGCGTTCCGCAGCTGCTTCCAGGGCTGAGCCGGGAATGTTGGTGATGGCAATCGACGGGCGATGCTGGGCGCGCGCCGCCTCCATCACCGAGACTATATCCGGGGATTTTCCGGATTGGGAGATGCCGAGCACCAGCGCCCCATCAAGGATTGGCGGCTGGTGATAAACGGAAAAGACAGACGGCGTTGCCAGCGCGACCGGGATTTGGTTGACGATTTGGAAAAGATATTTGGCATACCGCGCCGCGTTGCCAGAACTACCCCGGGCCGCAATCAGGATGTAATTATATTTACCCCTGAGCGAGCCCATCAGCGCTTGTGTCTCTTCCAAGCCTCGCTCAAGCAAGCGGCGAACCACGTTGGCCTGTTCCTGAATTTCTTTTTCCAGTATAGTAATCATTTGGCTGCGCGCGTTTTGACTCTAAATCCCATTTGTTTTGTTACGCCAGCAGTCGTAAAGGAAATCTTCATCCAACAGATGGTAGACATCGCACGATTGCTGCAGTTCCTTCGAAGACAGGGTTCGGGTGGTGGCATTTTCCACGTGTTTGCCGCCCCGTTTGACAACCTGGACCGCCCTGCAAAAATCCGAGTCCCCGGAAATGAGTATGGCGGTTTCGTATGTGCTTTGCAGGTCCAGCATATCCACTGCCAAAGCGACATCAACCCCTTTTTCAATATAAGAACCGTTGTGATTGACCAGGCGCCCCAAAATGACCTCAAAATACGGGATACGGCGCAGGGCATCCAAAAATTTTAACTGCCTTTTTACGCGTTCTATATCAGCTTCCTGGAGCGTTTGTTGGTCGTGGCTGGGCGCTACGGCGTAGTAATAGACCCGGGATAAAGTCCTGCCGTCCAACAGTTTATTCACAAGCTTCTGAAAATCCAGATCAAGCCGCTGGAGATCTTTTATCAGGCCAAAATAGAGATTTGTTCCATCAATGAAGAAAGTAACCCTTTCACTGCTCATGTCCCTCCTTAAGTTATTTTCCGGAACCGAAATTCGGTTCTGGTGGTTTTATTGCCTGAACGGTTGAGAGCGTTGCCAATTCAGGGAGTTTGTTAGTCGAAAGCGGAAGCCTTTGCTGGGTAATAATTGAAGTCTTTGTTTTTTTATTCACGTGGTTATCTCCACCGCAATGCGCTCCGAACTTCTCTCACGCGCCGTTGCAAACAAAATTGTAACATAAATGACTTATCGGGGTTTGGGAGTTAACGGTAAAAGCATTTGCATCCATTTTCTACGCTCAGCACTAAGTCCCCAAACGTGTTAAGGAGTTGGCTTGCGGCTTGTCCGGCGCGGAATATCTTTCACCCGACTGATGAATGCCGCGCCCACAAGCGTCAGCACCAGGCAAACCGAAAACATCACTTTGTATCCAAACGCTTCCACCAGAGCGCCAGCAAAGACTGGCGCGATGAGCACGAAGATACCCGTCAGGCTGCGCGCCATGCCCAGATAAGTCGGGCGAAGTTTTTCCTCACCGAGTTCCATCACCAAAATAGAATCTCCAAGGACCATGCCCGCCGTGTTCAGCCCGAACATGAGAAAAACCAGGTAGTACACCCATTCGCTGCGCGCCAGGATGGCAACGAGCATCCCGGCAGCCCAGATAAGCACAGACGCCACCACAATCCGCTTCGGTCCCACCTTATCCCCCAGTGCCCCGCCCAGGCTGTACCCGATGATTCCGCTGAAATACAGCAGCGCGGTAAAAACCGCCGCGCGGGAATCAGAAAGATTAAAGCGTTGGATGCCATAAACCGCCAGGAAACCGCTCGCCATCGCGCCCAGGAATATTACCGAACGCCCGATCAGGTAGTACCGGAAATTACTATCTCGTTTAAGTATCGTGCTGAAAAGTTCCAGGTCGATAATCTTGCGGGTTGGTTTGGCTTCAACCGGGGCAGGCAAGCCTTCGGAGAAGGCAGCAGGGTTGGAAGCCGGCGCGTCATCTGCTTCATAGGCTGGTTCGCGCATGCGGGAGTAGAAATAATAAGAAATCCACTGCGCGATAACGGCGGTGCCAAAACACAGCGCGTAATTCTGCGGATAAGGTAGTCGGCTGAGAAAAATCGTGGCAAGGATTGAGCTGAGAATTCCCATGAGCTGAGCCAGAACGCGTGAAACGCCGTAAAAACGCGCCCTATGCGTGATAGGGATCACGCTGGCTTGCACTTCCTGCCAGGGCAGCGCGATCAACCCGCTGGCGAGCCCCCTCCAGGTAATCAGGATAAAGAGCCATATCAGCGCGCTGGTTTTTGGGATACCGGGAACAAGCAGCGCCAACAATGGGAAAAAGACATATGGGACGCGTTCCACCACCGCCATTTTTTTCGCGAAAGGATGCTTTTGCTTGAGCCCCGAAACATAATTGGATAAGAACATTTGCGGCATATACCAGCCAAAGTTGGCGATAGCCGGGATTAACCCAATCAGCAGCGGCGATTTTGTTAAGGTGGCAGCGAATACCGGCATGATGGTTGTAATCGAACCAAAACCATCCCCGAAAATAAAGAACATCAGGTCGAGAGAACCCATGATCACATTGTGGCGGAAATTCTTCGCCACGTTGTGTGGAACCTCATCCTCGGGGTGGATGGTGAGAAAATCAGTGAGGAATAATTTCAGATGGTTTGGCATATGAGCAGCACGCTTTGATAAATCGCTAAGGCATAATTATAGTCGGGAAAGCACCTCGGGTCGTTATTACCCAGGCTTTTTCACCGCAGATGGGTTTATCACAAGGCCTATTCATCCCGATTTGGGCGGGATTTGTCCTTAAGTATTTCTCACCGCGGAGAAAACTAACAAGCTTTCAGCAGGAACCTGTGCTTGTCCCGACCTGAAGGACGCCTGTTCGCCTGTCAATAAATCGACGACTCCCCCCGCGAGGTCTAAGTCCAGATTGGGTACAGGCAGCGAGCAAGCGCGGTCAGAGCGGTTGAGGACCGCGATAAGCGCCCCCTCTGCCAGGTGAATCCCCCAGATCGCGGTTTCGTGTTCATCATCGAGCGCGCACAGCTGCCATTGGGCATCGACCAAACCTGGGAAAATCTCCCTGAAAGCGCTTAACCCGCGCAGGAGCCGCGCCAAATCACAGCGCGCGGGAATGTCGTCCCAATTCATCGGCAAGCGGGATTGGTCAAAACCTATCGCGTCCGGGTCGTGAATGGACATTGTCTGTGAAAGGGCGCTTTCGGTGCCGAAGTACACCAGCGGCTGCCCGGGGAGCAGGTAGAGCCAACTGAGCGCGAGCTTCAGTCTCCGCAAGCTGCCGCCCGCGGCGAACAGGAAGCGGTTCATGTCGTGATTATCCAAAAAAGCGGGTCGGCTGAATTCCCGCGGGAAATAAGCCTGACTGGCCTGCACAAACCCGGCGAACCATGAGACGGGTTTGGAGCGGAAGGCAAAAGTTTCTCGCAGCGCCTGGCAGCTGAGAAAATCCAACGTGCCGTCCATCCCGCCCGCGAAGCTGAGCTGCTGGTCAGCCGGGCGCGTTATCTCACCAAAGGTCCAGACTTCCGGGTTGACTTCGCGGCAGACGCGGCGAAATTCCACCCAAAAATCCAGCCCAGGTCCAATCGCGTAATCCAGGCGGTAGCCATCCACGCCGCGTCGCAGCCAGAAACGCGCCGCTTCAAAGAGGTGCTCCCTGGCTGGCGAACCTTGCGTCAGGTTCAACTCCGGCATGCTGGGGATGTTAAAGTAACCTTTATATTCCGGCCACTTATCCCATTGAAACCAGGCGGTGAATGGGCTGGATTCCGCCTTGAGCGCTTCCCGAAGTGCCGGGTGCTGGTCTGAGACGTGATTGGCGACAAAATCCAAAATAACCCGCAGCCCAAGGGCGTGGGCTTTGCTTACCAGTTCATCAAAATCTGCCAGAGTGCCAAACCGCGGTTCTATGCGCAGATAATCGCTGGTGTCGTAGCCGTGGTGGCTGGGGCTGGCAAAGATAGGCGTAAGCCACAGCGCGCTAAACCCCAAATCACGGATGTAAGCCAGCTTATCAATCACGCCGCGCAGCGTCCCGCCAAAGGGGCGCGTCAGATTTTCCTGCTGCAGCCATTCCCTCCCCTCCCCCGGGGAAAATCGGTCCACGGAAATTTGGTAAATGCGGGCAGACCGGCTCCATTCGGGCAAGCCGTCCTCCCCGTACCAGATCGCGAATTGGTCTGCCGCTGACGACTGCGCGGATTGACTGTCGGCGTAGAGAAGCTTATCTTCTAAAGCCCCGATCTTTATCCCCGGCAGACGCGCGTATACCTGGTAGCGCAGGAATGTTCCTGCCGGCTGCGCTGGAAGCTGCGCGCGCCATTCATTTATCCAGCCCCATAGGAGCGTGTCCCAAGCGGGCTCCGCGGGTTCAAAGGGAATCTCAGTGTAATCGCGCCAATCGTTTATGGAGAAGCGCAGCCAGAGGTCTTTCACCGGCAGGTCGCTGGATGAATACGCGTAGAGGGTAACAGCCTCCCCGGGCTTGGGTACCAGCGGAGTTTTTCGACCGAAGTGATGCACCCCACGCAGGCGCTCTCTCAGAAACGGAGCGCCGACGGATAGGTCATCAAGGTCCCCAAAAGTATGGTCGCTCAAATATTCTGGAATTTTGCTGAACGTCATTTTCACCGCTTTTTCTGCCTAAACGCAAGCCTTTTGGTTCAACAGGAAGCCCGCTGGCATAGGGAGCCTCGTGTGGGGTCACTTCGTCGGCAATTGTAAAGCACTTTATCGAATATCGCTTGGGAGTGTATACCGAGAAAAAGGCAGCGCCGGTTGGCGCTGCCTGATACGGTTCAGCACACGATTAGACGTCGGGCGGCTGCTGCCCGGGGTCTGCAGACTCGGGTTCAGATTTCACGCTAAGTAATTTCTGCAGGCGCTTCCAGCCAGCGCGTATTTCAACTTTTTTCAGATGCCAGGTTCCCACAATTCCATAGGGAAGGAACATCACAATAAGGATGAACAAAATGCCAAAGATAAGCGGCCAGCGCGCGCCAAACCAGGTATAAAAGAACTGCTGGATTGTTTGGCTGATCGCTGCGCCAAAAATTGGCCCGATGAGCGTGCCCATACCGCCCATGATAGTCATAATCAAAGCGTTCACGGTCGTGACCGCGGAAATCATAGTGGGCGTAGCGCTCATATTCCAGATAGCGAAGAGCATGCCGGCCAGCCCGGCAAAGATAGAGGCCACGACAAACGCGATTGTGCGATAGGTGACGGGGTTGTAACCAATCATGCGCATCCGGTCTTCGTTTTCGCGGTTGGCAATAATGACCCGTCCGGTTGGGGAGTTCACAAAGCGCCGCAGGAGCAGGTAAGAAAGGCACAGGAAGCCAAGCGTAATGAAATAAATGGTCAGGCGGTTCTGGGTCGGATTGAGCCAGATAGGCAGGGATATGCCATGCAGCCCTTCATCCGCGCCGGTCCACTCATGCAGGTCAGTGGATTTGATGATGATATACAAAGCAGTGGAAAGCGCCAGCGTCAGCATCGCGAAGTACGTGCCTTTCAACCGCATGGACGTCACCGCGAAGAGCAGCCCAATCGCAATGGATACTGCCAGCACAACCAGAAGCACAATCAGGAGGGCGACCACCATGGTGAGGTTGGTATTTCCGAGCACAATAGGATTTTCTTTAACGAAGTTTGGCGCCCAGAATTTCATCAACAGACCAAACGCGTAGGCTCCGCCGCCAAATGAGGCGGCATGACCAAAGGAAAGGATTCCGCCAAAACCAATCAACAAATCGTAACTCATCGCGAAGACGGCCATAATAAAGAAGGCGATGAGCTGACCTTGCCAGAATTTGGTGACGCCTTCGTTCAAGCCGCTGCCAGTAATCAATCTGAGGGCAAAGGGAAGCAAGGCCATCAGACCAATGAAGACCAGAAAACCGATTTCCTTGACCTTCACCCGAGTTTTCGAAGCCTTTTGAGCAACTAGTTTTTCAGCCATGCTGGGTTACTCCTTCTTTCCAAACAAGCCTTGCGGTCTTGTAAGCAAAACAATGACCATAATGATGACCGTGGACGCCTCGGCAATGGCAGGCGAAAGGGAGAGTTTGAGCGCGAAGTAATCTCCAAAAGCGCGCGCCATACCCAGGATCATCGCACCGACGAATGCCCCGATATAACTGCCCATTCCCCCGATGACCACGGTAATCAAGCCCTGGGTCTGGTAGGTGTCGCCCATCAGGGGTTGTACCGGCAGGAAAGGTGCCGCCCCTATGCCCCCCAGGGCAGCCAGCGCCACGCCCATCGCGAAAACCAGTGTGAAGACAGCTTTAACGTTGATGCCCATCGCTTCCACCATCTGAGGATCTTGCACGCCAGCCCGGATAATCATTCCCAGGCGGGTTTTGGTCATAATGAAGACTATCACAATGAACATGACTATCCCAAGCGCGATGATAAACAGGCGGTAAGTCGGAACAGTCGCGCCGTACATATCAATTGTCGCGCTCCCTTTTTGCAGCCATTCCATGATATTGGCCGCCTTACCCGGCTGGGCAAACAATGGCGGGCGGGACATCTGATAGGTCAGCGGATCCCACAAATACTGCACCAATTCCCGGATTACGTAACTGAGACCGAGCGTCATGAGAATGATAAAGGTCGGGCGGACGTACAGCGGGCGAATCAGTGTCATTTCGAGCACCGCGCCAAAAACAAACCCGAAGGCTACCGAGAGCAAAATCGAAAGGGCGAAACGCAGATTGCCATTCATCAGCAGGGTTGCCACCGAAGCGGACTCTCGTACCAGCGTGCTGACAAGCGTGAGCGCCAGCAGAGCTGCCGGCATAAGGAGCTTTTTGGCGTGCGGTTCCTTCGGGGCGAACTGGGTTTTATCTCCCGGTCTGGAAGAAGCCACCGCGATTAACAAACCAGACATAAACATCAGAACCGGCCGCAGCCAGAATGTGCTGAGCGGTTCCTGAGCGCTGATTTCGGCCAGAGGATTGCCTATTGTAGTGGTAGTGGCTGCCACCATCGCGGTATCTGCCACGCTCAGGATATCAAAACCCACAAAAGCAAACACAAGCGCGACCAATGCCAATGCATAGATAATATTCGGCAGCGCCTTTTGCCATTTTTCGGAGATGTTCCAGGCAACCAGATAGGGCTTGATGATAGGCGTGACCATCACGCCCGCGGCGAATGCCAGGAAGAAAGGCGCCATCCCAAAGATGAAAGTCGGATTTGTGTAAAATTGCCAACCAATATACGCGCCCAACATAAACATGGAGCCGTGCGCGAAGTTAAGCACATCCATCAAACCGAAGATAAGGGTGAGACCGGCGGCAACCATAAAGAACAAGGAGCCCAGCGTGAGGCCGGAAAACAGGGTGCTGATGAATGCGCGCTGCCCGGCATATCCGTAGATACCCACCACCGCTGCCGTCAAAATCGCGGCAGTCAGAATTCCGATGAGGATTTTCTTAATTTTCGGATTCATGTTCCAACTCCAGTTCTTTCGGGGTTTTGATGCTTGCGCCAAGATAATGGTGGATGAGGTCTGTGTCTTCGACCAGATCCTTCATCAAACCTTCCTGAACAGTCTTTCCATCGTCAATAATGGTATAACGTTCGGCCAATTGACTTGCCATGATAAAGTTTTGTTCCACCAACAGAATGGTAGTGGTCTCGCTCAGTTTGCGGATGGCTTCCATCATTTGTTGAATCAGAATAGGCGCCAGGCCTTCACTGGGTTCATCAATCAGTAGGAGTTTGTTCTCCGGCACCAAAGCCCGCGCGACCGCCAGCATTTGCTGCTGCCCGCCGGAAAGGTGGTTTCCGGGCAGCTTATAAAGGCGCTTTAGGTCCGGAAAGAGTTCAAAGATGAAATCGGACTTACGTTCGAAATCGCCCTTCTTGCGCTCTGCCAGTTTCAGATTCTCTTGCACGGATAGGGCGCGGAAGATAGCGCGATTCTCGGGGACGTAGCCGATGCCCAGATTGGCGATGTTAAAAGCCTGCTTGCCCTGGAGTTCCATTCCGTCGAAAATAACTTTTCCTTCTCGTGGCGGCGTCAACCCAATAATGGATTTCAGGGTTGTGGTTTTGCCGGCGCCGTTGCGCCCCAACATGACCGTGATCGAGCCTCTCGGAACGCGGACGGAAACGTCTTCCAGAATGTGAAATTGACCAATATAGGTTTGAATCTGGTCTACGACGAGCAAATCATTCGCGGGGATTTGTGCGTTCATGCTAACTCTCCATAAAGATCGCCCAGGTATGCAGTCTGAACCTGCGGATTGCTGGCAATTTCATGCGGGCTGCCCTCAGCAAGCACGCGCCCCTGATTCATTACCGTAATCACGTGGGAAATGGACATAACCATATCCATGCGGTGTTCCACCAGGATAGCAGTGCGGTTGCGGTGCTGCACGACCCGCTTAATAATATTGATGAGATCCGGGACTTGTTCCGACGACATGCCCGCGGTCGGTTCATCGAACAGGAGCAGATCGGGGCTGCAGGCAATCATGATACCCAACTCCAGTTTGCGCTTTTCGCCGTGAGGAAGATTGCGCGCGAGCGTCAATTCCCGGCCTTCCAGACCGACAACTCCGATTACCTCTTCAGCCCGGTCTATGTACTGCCGGAAACTATCCGCCCGATGGAACATTTTGAAGTTATCTTTCCCCATCGCCTGGGCGCCCAGTCGAATATTCTCCAGCACGGTCAGATTCGGAAAAATATTCGTAATCTGATACGACCGACCAATCCCGAGGTGCGCCCGCCTTTGAGGGGAGATTTGGGTGATATCATTCCCTTTGAAGATAACCCGGCCGCTTGTGGGCGGCATCACACCGCTGAGCAGGTTAAATAAAGTTGTTTTCCCAGCGCCGTTAGGCCCGATTATGGCGTGAATGGTGTGTTCCCGCACCTGGAGGCTGACATCATCCACCGCGATTAACCCGCCAAAGGCCTTGGAAAGGTTTACAGCTTCGATCATTACTTCATTTGACATAAGTTATTCACCTTGTTTCCAACTTACCTGTATTTTTTATCCTGAGTGCCGCAATTATGGTGCTGCTTCTTTACAGAGCAGCAAGTCAGTTGCGATGATAAATAAAAATAATACCAATTTAAAGAGCCGCACCCATTCAGGACCACTTTCAACACAAAGCTTCCAGGCTAAGCGCGCTTTATGTTTCGGGAGGAAATTGGTTTCAGGGGAATCGGGAGGGACATTCGTCCCTCCCGATTCTTACTATGGCTTTTTACTGACCCAAAGTCGGCAGGGAGCCGCAGCGGGCAGCGTACTCGCCTTCGAGCGTGCAGGGCACACCCAATTCGTTGTACTTCGAAACGTAAATGGTCTCGAAGAAGCGATATTCGTTGATGCCGTCGCCATCCAGGTCAGGGTTGAGGTTGACCAGTTTGAGGATGTTCATCGGCTGTTCACAGACGTGATCTTCGGGGCGGATATGATAGGTGCCCTTGGGGCCTTCGAAGATGAGGCCTTCCAACGCGGGGATCATCGCTTCGCCGCTGGTGTCGCCGCCGGTCTTTTCGAGGGCGGTCGCGAGGGCGATAGCAGAAGCCATACCGCCAGCGGTGAACAGGTCGGGATAGGCATTGATGGCGCCGTCGGGGGCGTCCTTGTATTTGGCAACGTGGTGTTCCACCAGCCAATTGTTGACAGCGTTGTCAGCAGCGGTGTAGTGGTAAACATTCAGACCAACGGTACCCAACACGTCCTCACCAAACACAGCGGTGAAGGAAGCGTTGTCGCCGAAGCCGGTACCAACGGTCATCGTATCCAAAGCGCCCATATCTGAGAGACCCTGGAAGAGGGTCACATAGCCGGTGCCGGACCAGGTCAGGAAGAGGTTCTCCGCGCCGGAGTCCATCGCCTGCTGAATGTAGGGGGTGAAGTCAGTGGTCTCGAACGGAGCGTAAATGTCCGCGACCAATTCACCGCCGAATTTCTCGACCGAATATTTCAGGGCAGCGCCAGAAGCCTGGCCGAAGGCATTATCAACACCGATGTGGGCGAAGGTGGGGCCAACATTTTCCACCAGGTACTTGGCGATGATGAGGGTGTCATCAAAGCTGGTGCGGGCTGTGCGGAAGACGTAGGGATTGAAGTACTTGCCGGTGGTGAAGTAAGAAGCGGCGGGGTCGACCATCAGGATGATCTTGTTTTCGAGCGCCACAGTGGTCAGGGCAGCCGCGGAAGCGGAGGACACTGGACCCTGGAGCAGTTCAACGCCGTCTTTTTCAATCAGTTCGAGCGCGAGGGCGACCGCTTTTTCGGGGTTGCCTTCATCGTCTTTGACGATGACTTCAACCGGGCGGTTAGCGATAATCCAACGACCCTGATCGTCTTTCTTGCCGCCGGACATGTATTCGAGGCCCAGCTCAAAACCGCGCTGCTGCTGCAGACCGTAGAGAGCCATGGAGCCGGACATCATGCCGATTTGGCCAATTTTCAGGACGGGACCAAGTTCTGTGGCGCCTTCTTCGAGGCCGGTGAACTGATCCGCTTTGTAGTACCCGGAGTCAACAATCGCGGCTTTGACGTTGGCTTTATCCACGGAGACAACCGCGGAGGGTTTGGCGGGAACGTCGATGACGCCGTTGTTATAGGTGGTGGTTTCCTCAGGTTTCTTGCCTTCGAGGAAAGCGACAGCAGCCTTGATGGCATCGGAGACGAGCGTGCGGACGTCCTTGAGGACGGTCATGGACTGCTTGCCGTCGATGATGTACTGAACAGACGCGACTTCAGCGTCCTGACCGGTGACGAAGTATTTGGTCACAGCGGTGTCGGCAGCGAAGGCGTCGGCGATGGCGCGGGCGGTGCCGTCATTGGGGGCGAGGATGAAGACCTTGCCCTTATCGGCAGCGGCAGCGGCGGTCAGGTTGGATTCGGCCAGGGTCTTGGCGACGTTGAAGTCCCAGTTGGTGGTAATCTGACCGATGATCTTACCCATTTCATCGCGGGTGAGGGTGGCTTTGTCCTGCA
>JAKQFH010000057.1 GCA_029556265.1 Chloroflexota bacterium
GATTGCTTCAGTCGCAGTCGCTCCATCGCAATGACGAATTTGCCGGCGCAAAGTCAATTGTGTTGTCACCCTGAGCGCCAGCGAAGGGTCTCGTTTTCCTACCGACGGGATGCTTTACCTTCGGCTCAGCATGACAAGCCAGTACCATCACAAAAACAATCCCAGCCTCTATTGATTCCGCAGCCACATAAATGAAGCCTCAACCAAAAACAGCCCGGTGTTCCGGGCTGTTTTTGGTAATCAGCAGACAACTCTAAAAGAGGTGGAAAACCGCGATAATCGGCGCAAAAAGGGAAGCTACCAGCGACATCACCGTGATGAGCGTATTGAGCGACGGTCCCGCCGTATCTTTGAAAGGATCGCCAACCGTATCCCCGACCACCGCAGCCTTATGCGCTTCCGAGCCTGGTCCGCCAAATTTGCCTGTCTCAATGTATTTCTTAGCGTTATCCCACAAACCGCCAGCATTTGCCATCAACAGGGCAAAAATCACACCGGTGAAGATAGCGCCGCCCAAAAACCCGCCCAGCGCGTCCGGACCAAGCACAAATCCGACAATTAGCGGAAAACCAACCGCCAGGAATGCAGGCAGCAGCAGCGAAGAAAGCGCGCCGTGCGCCGCCAAACCAACGCAGCGGTCGTAGTCCGGGTCTTCGGTGCCCGCCAGAATGCCCGGTTTTTCGTTGAATTGCCGGCGAATTTCTTCAATCATGTCAAAAGCGTTGTGCGTTACGGAAAGCATCAGCAGCGCGGAAAATAAAGGCGGGGTCATGGCGCCCAACAGCACGCCAGCGATAACAATCGGGTCGCGCAAGCTGATGTTCAGGTCAATCCCGTTCGCTTTTACAACTTCCGCGTAAGCGGCAAAGAGCGCCAGGACGGTCAGGGCAGCCGCGCTGATTGAGAAGCCTTTGGTGATGGCTTTGGCGGTGTTGCCGGCTGAATCCAACACGTCCGCGCGTTCGATTACTTCCTGCCCCATGCCAGCCATTTCCGCGATTCCGCGCGCGTTATCCACAATCGGGC
Source organism: Chloroflexota bacterium (assembly GCA_029556265.1). Classification (GTDB taxonomy): domain Bacteria; phylum Chloroflexota; class Anaerolineae; order Anaerolineales; family Anaerolineaceae; genus Mesolinea. The sequence goes on from JAKQFH010000057.1 coordinate 1,027, forward strand.
CGTACGCGTCCGCGGAGACAATCATGCCGCTGATGGAAAGCATGCCGACCGCTGCCACGCCAATGCCATAGATGCCCGGCAAGCCGTTGCCTACTGCGACGTAGTAAGACAGCAGAGTCGCAATCACCACGCCGATAATCGAAGGAACGATGGAAATCAAACCGTAACTAAAACCGGTAATAATCGTAATCGCAGAACCAGAGGTTGAAACACGCGCCGTCTCCTGCACAGGTTTGTATTGGTCATTCGTAAAATAATCCGAAGTGAAGCCAATAACCACACCGGTGATAATTCCAACCGTCGCCGACCAAAAGATTCCGGGTTCAATCACTTCCGTGAGGCTCAGGACCAGAAGCGCGGCCACAAAGATGAGGCAGGTGATGATGGTGCCGCGGTTTAATGCCGCTCCGGGTTTTCCGCCTTCTTTAACTTTGACAAACTGAATCCCAAGCAAAGAAGCAAAGGTACCGAGGGTGCAAAGGATAAGCGGTATTACGGTGTATTTGTATTGCATCCCAACCGCAAAGCTGGCGCCCAGAAGCATCACGGCTACCGCGCTGGCGACGTAACTGTCAAAAATATCCGCGCCCATGCCCGCCACGTCACCCACGTTGTCGCCAACATTATCCGCGACCACAGCCGGATTGCGGGGGTCGTCCTCCGGGATGCCAAGTTCAACTTTGCCCACCAGGTCCGCGGCGATATCCGCGGTCTTTGTGTAAATGCCACCGCCCGCTTTGGCCAGCAGCGCCAGGGTGCTGGCGCCAAAGCTAAACCCGAGCACGGCGTGCG